>CALOED010000035.1:0-1626 GCA_942492005.1 uncultured Saprospiraceae bacterium | reverse complement strand
AAGTAAATATTCGGTAAACGACCTTATTGACAATAAAAATAACTCCACATAGTGGCGGTAGCCACACAAAGGATAAAAGCCCCGTGCAAAGGCGAGGAGCGTAGCGACGAGACGTGCAGCTCGGGGTTTAAATGTGCCGAATCAAAAGCTGCGGTAGCAGTGAAAGGGATATAATAATATTCAAATGGATCTTATGAAAATATCCGATTTACAAAGAAAAAATATTAATAAAAAAGCTCTCAGGCTAAGATAGCTAGCCATGAAAGCCCATAACAAATTGTACACATTCTACCAAATTTTAGACTTTGATCAAACGGTTAGTTTTTCACATCACCAATCAATCATCGATCAATTAAACAACCGAATTCATAAGCAACAATCTGAAATTGACGAACTGAAGCATCGCCTTACCCTAGAACACACTAAGGCTCGTTACTGGGAATCTCTACATAAAAGAAATGTAGAGAAAAGAGAGTCGACTCAGGAAAAACATGATGTAGAAATTTTAGAACTCAAAAAAAGGGTTCATCACAAAACCGCGAAACTTTTCCTCTAGAAATTAGATAGAGACTGAAATAGATCATCTGATAGGCAGACTCTTAAAAAAGAACAACAACTGGTTTTCTCTGTGCTATGAAAAGTGAGAAACGATTGCAATAAGTCTACGAACAAAAGGGTCGAAAAATCCTAGGGGGCAAAAAAGAGGAAAAAAAGGTCATGGAACGAATAAGGATTTTTCCCATCTTCCTGCCAAGGATGAGATTTTCGATGTTGGAGAAAGAGAAAAAATTTGCTCTGATTGCAAATGTCCTTATGAAGAAATTAACACCACAAAAGATAGCCAAATTGTGGAAATTGAAGTAAAAGCGCATGTTCGTAAGATTCACCGGAAATGCTATAGGCGAACATGTCAGTGCGAAAAATCACCTGTAATTAAAACAGCTCCTTTAGCCCCAAGATTAATACCTAAAAGCCAATATGGTATTTCTGTTTGGGTTCATTGTTTAGTCGAAAAATATTGGCAAGGAATCCCCTTAAATCGAGTTCTTAACGATTTTAAATCGATTGACCTTGATATTTCTCCAGGAGTATCCGTTCACGGGGTAGCAAAGGTAGGCCACTCTAGCGTGTTGAAATGTTAGCAATATTGGCCTACCTTCGCCACCCCGTGAATCTGTGTTAGTGCCTTTTTGAGACGCATTAATGATGTAGATCATCAAAGAGTTGCTAATCAGTAATGATTGGAAATATTTAAATGGCAAAGCCATGATAGATTGTAGCCTGGTGGTGGAAGACGAGTGCAGCGAGTCTGGAACCCCAGGTAAGATCCCCCCTCACATTAAGCTCTGAAGGAGCGACAGAGACTTATATCCAAATTTCGACTGAAATATAAATACATCAAATGGCACATTTACATTTGCTTTGCAGATTCCTTTTGAAACCTCATATTGGAGAAGGTATTGGAGCATCTCGGCTATGAGCTCGAAAGCAATCTGTTAAATATTCAAATATATTTTTTGATTGCTTTTTAAAAGTTACGACGACGGTGAGTATTCTTTCCAAAAAAGTATCACCTTCTTCAGATTGTGTACCATAAGACAGTTTTCGTTGAATCACGCGTACATG
>CALOED010000034.1:0-1907 GCA_942492005.1 uncultured Saprospiraceae bacterium | reverse complement strand
TTGTAAAAACTCGTAGAGCAGGATTTTCATATTATGAAATATTGTTATTTTGCACCTTCAATAAAATATTGAAGTCATTTAAGATGAAAAAGACATTCCTACAAAAGCATCACAACACTAAAATATGATAAAAGTAAGCAACTTAGTAAAGGAGTTTAGCTTGTCGAAGCGTGTGCAAAGGGGATGAACGAGACCAACGCCACGGTGCGAGCTGTGGATAATGTCAGCTTTGAATGTAGTGCAGGGCGTATTTTTTTTCGCTATTGAAATTTCAAATGGAGCAGGTAAGACGACGACGCTCCGCATGATTTCTACAATACTAAAACCGACTAGCGGAACGGTAACGGTGAATGGCTACGATGCCGTAAAAGAGCAAGATAACGTAAGGAAAAGTATTGGTTTTTTGACGGGCAGCACGGGATTGTATCAGCGATTGTCGGTCAATGAAATTATTAAATACTTTGGTGATTTGTACCAAGTACCAAAGTCAGATTTTGAAGAACGTAAAGACCGACTTTACACGCTGCTGGATATGCACGACTTTGCCAAAAAGCGCATTGGACAACTCTCTACGGGCATGAAGCAGAAGGTTTCGATTACTCGCACCATGATTCACGACCCGCAAGTAGTGGTGTTTGATGAGCCTACTTCGGGCTTAGATGTGATAACGGCAGAGAATATTATCAAACTGATTCGAGATTGTAAAACGCAAGGGAAAACCGTTATTTTTTCATCTCATATTATGAGTGAAGTGGATTTGTTGTGCGATGATTTAGCGATTATTCATAAAGGGAAATTGCTTTTTAATGATACCATGACGAATTTCAGGGCGAAAATGCAAACGGATTCCTTAACGCAAGAATTTATCAGAATTGTGAA
The DNA here is from genome assembly GCA_942492005.1 of uncultured Saprospiraceae bacterium. Taxonomy (GTDB): domain Bacteria; phylum Bacteroidota; class Bacteroidia; order Chitinophagales; family Saprospiraceae; genus CAKZLL01. The sequence continues at coordinate 1,028 of CALOED010000034.1, read as the reverse complement.
GAGTGAAGAGGGGAAGTAGGCGGTAGGCGGTTGCTCAATATCCTGTTTTATTTTTTTATATTTAAAAAGCAGTTAATCAAAATTGACCATGAATCAAATCATCACTATATTTTTAAAAGAACTAAAAGACATTCTCCGAGACCGACGCACCTTGATGGCAATGATGCTTTTTCCATTGCTACTTGTGCCAGCTATTCTTTCGGTAAGTACGAGTTTTCAGGCATCGCAAGAAGAAGAGGCGATGACGAAAGTGCTAAATATTGCACTTATTGAGAATGGAAACGGAGCAAGAGGAGCGGAGTTTGCGAAGGCGTTGGAGTTCAAAACGGATTTTAAAATTATCAAAAACGTACCCGTAGATGCGCTCAAAAAGCTAGTAAAGGGCGATAGTCTGGATGCAGCGATTGTGCTTGCACCCACTTTTGACGAAGCTATTGTCAGCGGACGTTCGGCAGGTATGGAGTATTATTTCAACTCAACGGATGCTTCTCAAATACGGGAACGCATCTCAGGGGCGATTGATTATTACGAAAAAGTAGTATTGGCAGAGCGCATGGATTCGCTAGGTATTAGCGATGCCATGATAGACCCTATTCAGATAGTACAAAAGGATGTTTACACGCAAGAAGAGTCGATTGGTAAGCTGATTGGCGGGTTTATGCCTTATATATTTGTATTGTTTTGCTTGATGGGAGCGATGTATCCGACGATTGATTTATTTACGGGCGAGAAGGAGCGAGGCACGATAGAAACGATACTGACAGTGCCTGCGAGTAGGTTGCAAATACTGTTTGGCAAAATGGGCGTAGTTGTAGTATCGGGTGTAATTTCGGGTTTGATGGCGATTGTCGGAATGTATTTGGCATTGAAAATGAACCCTGATGCGCCAGAATTTTTTGTAAATATGATAAATAAGGTACTCAATCCCATTTCGGCAGGTTTGATTATTGCGATGCTTATTCCGCTGACGACGTTTTTTGCAGGTGGTATGATACCTGTGGCAATTTATGCAAAGTCCTTCAAAGAGG
>CALOED010000033.1:0-11813 GCA_942492005.1 uncultured Saprospiraceae bacterium | reverse complement strand
TGTCTACAGTAATGTTTAAAGAAAACTATACTTAATGATTTCATGATGAAAAACGTAATTTATTCATTCTTTGGGTATTATGAAGAACGTAATGCAAGTTACTTACTTATTAGCAAGCTCACGGGTTTAGTTTTAGTTTAAAAATCGGACTTATCAATGCCGGTTCACATTATAGACAAGTATTCCGCTTGAAATATTTACTGGCTGTTTTGGTATGTACAGGAGCGTTTGCGTTTAGGTATTTGATGCAATATGAGTTACTATTAAGTTTAAATAAAACGGTTAGAATATTTTAAAGTAGGTATGAAACTAATACGTTTTCAGCTTGTGAAGATCATAAATTGCAGTTATTGCAAACTACTTACATGTAGAGGTGGATTGTATTTATTGATTTTAATTCCAATTTTTCACTGTCAGTTGTTACAAGAAAGTGGCGATTTTAGGCAGGTTTTGGCATTTAATGTAGAGTTAAAATGTAACTCTACATTAAATACCAAAACCGCATTTTTAGGAATGCCTAGAGGTGGATTGCTTCCATAAGCATATTCAGAAGGGATAATAAATTTTCCTTTGCCGCCTTCTTTCAATAATGGGATAGCTATTTGCCAGCCTTCAATCACTCTTGACAGTGGAAAAGTAGCCGTTTCGCCTCTTTGATAAGAAGAGTCGAAAATCGTTCCGTCCAATAAATGACCTTCATAATCCACCTCTACTACGTCTGTAATGATAGGATTATTCCCCGAACCTTCTCTTTCTATAATGTAATGAATCCCCTCGGGTGTTACTTGAGTGGTCAGATTATTTTCTGTAATATAATCTGCAATAGTAACTGCATCTATTTCCCCTTGGTCTTCGCAAGCTGAAAAGAGCAACGCAACTGGTAAAAATAATAGTATTAGTTTTTTCATGCCGCAAAGATAAATAACAGCTTTAAAATATTCTAACCGTTTTTAGTTGTCGGTTGCTTAATTTTCAAGCTACTTATACTTCAAATGCTTAAACGAATAGTAACTCACATAGCCAAAACCCAACGCTAACATCAAATGATAAAACACAAACGTAGAGGAATAATACCACGCTCCTATTACAGCTACCAAAAAATAAACAGCCAGTAAACCTTCCATTACGGTTGTCCACGGCAATTTGGTGGTCAAATATTTTCCTTTTTTAACGGAGTCGCCCAATCCTATAATATTGAATTTCGGCGTTCTGATAAAGTCCGATTTTTTGCCAATCAAGCCTTGCAAAACCGCAATGCTATTGTGCAAAGACAAGCCCATTGTGAGCGCAATAAAAGTGGGAAAGAGTACCACGAACTTAAAAAAACGTTTCAGAAAACTGTGTTTTTCGAGCGTTGCGTGTACGTTGGCTTCATAATACACAAAAATCACGGACATCAATCCGACGAAGAAAATTTTCAAAAAAGTCAAATCCATGCCCATCGAAGGCATTAGGTAAGTCAATGGAACACTCAATACGGCTGATACAAATACAAATACAAACACGCTCGACCCCGTAAGATGAACCGAAGCATGGATTTTTTGGCGAAGCGATAAATGCGATTTCCAAACGATAGGCAACATTTTGCGAGCCGTTTCTGCGCCTCCCTTGCTCCATCTGAACTGTTGCGACTTGAAGCCGTTCATTTCCGCAGGCAATTCCGAAGGCGAGCCTAAACGCTCCAAATACGATATTTTCCAACCTTTCAACTGCGCTCGATAGCTCAAATCCAAATCTTCGGTAAGCGTATCAGCTTCCCAGCCCCCAGCGTCGTCAATTGCTGCTCTTCGCCAAACGCCCGCCGTGCCATTGAATTGCAACAGGCAATTTCCGGCCTCTCTTCCTTTTTGTTCTACGGTGAAGTGCATATCGAGATGAAAGGCTTGAAGGCGAGTCATTAAGGAGTAATTGCGGTTGATGTGTTCCCATCGAGATTGTACGATTCCTACTTTTGGGTCTCTGAAATGGTAACGGTAGCCAGCAAAAAATCGGGGCGAGGCAAAAAATCCGCATCAAAAATAGCAATTAATTCTCCTTTTGCTAAAGGCGTAGCGTCCTTCAATGCGCCAGCCTTGAAACCTTGACGCACTTCTCGTTGGATTTGCTCAATATTGAAACCCAATTTTTTATATTCTTCCACTTTCTTCCGCACTATCTCTACCGTTTCATCCGTCGAGTCGTCGAGTATATGTATTTCAAATTTATCCTTAGGATAATCAAATGCCGCACAATGGTCAATCAAGCGTTCAATAACGTAATATTCATTATAAATAGGCAATTGTACCGTCACGAAAGGTAAATCAGGGTCGTTAATGCTTAGCTTTTCAGGCTCTTTAAATGGATTTTTCTTACGATTTCTTCTATAATAATACAGCAAATTTAATTGCATCACACAATAAAAAAAGATGTAAACCAAAGCAATGGTATAGATACCTAATATCAAATAAGAATACATATATTTATTTTTTGAATGACAAAAAAATGGAAGAAGTTGTCATTTCATGATGCCATTAATCTCATTTTACTTATATTAATTTAAAAATGGTCCAAAGAATTTTATAACCTGCGCCAATTGTCCCTCGTACTGTTCCCGACACTTTCGAGAAGCCAATTCTTACTCGATACTTCACCGGAATTTCGCAGGCTTTCAAGCCCATTTTGGCGGCTTTTACTTGCATTTCTACCGTCCAGCCGTAGGTTTTGTCTTTCATCTCAATAGCGAGTAATTTATCGTATTTGATAGCTCGAAAAGGGCCCAAATCAGTAAAATGATAGTTGTAAAATAAACGAATAAGGTTGGTTGCCAGCCAATTTCCGAATATCTGCTGCGGAGTCATAGCTCCTTTTTCCAAATCGCCCAAAGCCCTCGAACCTATCACCAAATCCATATTATTTTGAAGAATAGGCTTTATCAAGTCTCGCATTTCTTCTGGATAATCCGAGTAATCCGCATCAATAAACACCACAATGTCGGGTTGTTCGGCTTTCGGTTTATTCGCAATGTATTCCATTCCTTTCAAGCAAGCATTTCCATATCCTTTGAGCGGCTGCATCACTACCGTTGCGCCTGCTTGCGCTGCCATTTCGGTAGTTCGGTCGGTGCTACCATTATTACAAACGATAATCTCCCGAACCAAATCCTTAGGAATATCACGCACAACGTTTCCCACAGCATTTTCTTCATTAAAAGCAGGTATAATGACATCAATTATTGGATTCATCTAATGGTTTCTAATTTTTAAGGACATGAAAGGTATTTGAAAGTATCGAATGGAGCAGTTATAAAGCATCAAAACTAAGTAAATTGTTCAAAGCTAAAGTCTTTACGGAGTAAAACTGTCAAAGGTTGGACACAAAAGCAATTGAAAACAAGAAACTCAATTATAAGAGATGAAAAGGCAGAATTATTTCAAGTCATTAAGCTCCAGTCTTTGATTACTCTTCCAACTAGACATAGCAAAGGGTGTATTACTTTGAAGTAATACACCCTCTAAAATGGATATAAATTCAACAGAATAACTATTATTTAACTAGCTTTAGCCTCAAGTTTATTGACAAACTTCGTCAATTTGCTCTTTAAGTTATTCGCTTTATTTTTATGGAAAATGTTTCTTTTAGCGAGTCTATCTACCATAGAAACGACTTTAGGTAAAAACTTCACTGCTTCACCATGATCTTCCATTTCACGAAGTTTCTTAATTGCTGTACGAGTCGTTTTTCTATAATAACGATTGTGCAATCTCTTTTTTGCCGTTTGTCTGATACGTTTCTTAGCTGACTTATGATGTGCCATTCTTATTGTATATTATACTCTAAAATTATTTAATTATTACTGTATTAATTGAAATGCTTTTATCTAATCAATTAATAATTAGCAATTTAATAAAAGCATGATTCACTTCTATCAATTGCGGCTGCAAATGTAAGATTTTTTATACGATTGAGGAAATTATTTTTTGAAATATTTTTTAACCTTTAAATATTTAACCCACGTTACGTAATGAGAACCTGCCCGCAGCAGGCAGACGCTGATGACGCAGATTAGATAAGGTTATAATCAACTTCATTTAATATTATTTCGCCGCTAGTTTCAGCGTTAAGCGAAGCGACTCTAAAATTCTTTATCCCTCACGTCTTTAGACCTGCAAAAAACATATCGCTAAAAACTAGCAGGCAATATTACCGTATTGTGGTTCTTTTCAATATTTCACTTTCATTACCTAACTCTCATGCGTAACATGAGTTATAAAAAGAAAATAGCAAAAAACACCAAATCTCATTCACCAAATACCATCAAACATCCTATCTTAGCATTTTATTTTGAACAAACCAATGGTACTAGCATTATTGTTAAGTACGATTAGTTATAAATTAATAGCATCTTCGACTCAAGCTGTTTTGAGTCACTAATTATTGGCATTCTTGTATTAAATAATAGGCTCTTGATAGCTTATTGCTTAAAAAAGCCAAACCAATTCCTTTGATAATGAAAGATTATTCTTATGTGTTTAAAGCTCATTCGTCTTATATTGACCAAATGTATGAGCAGTATAGAGCCAACCCCGAGTCAGTAGAAGAAGGTTGGAGAGTGTTTTTTCAAGGTTTTGATTTTGCAGATAGCGAAAGTAAAGAATTTATGCGAACCATGCCGGCGATGTCCGAAGATGGTTTGGTCTTTTCTGCTGACGAACTCAAAGTCGTAGGGCTTATCAATGGCTACCGCAGAAGAGGACATTTACTTTCGGATACAAATCCAATTAGAAAAAGAAAAGACCGAAAAGCACTTTTGGATGTAGAATCTTATGGATTGACGCAAGCAGACTTAGATAGAAAATTCTTTGCCGCTCGTGAAATCAATTTCAAAGAGCCTCAAACGCTCCGAGTAATCATCGAAAGACTTCAAAAAATATACTGTGGAAGTATAGGTTTGGAGTATTTTCATATTTCTGAAAAGAGCAAAAGACGCTGGCTCCGCCAACAATTAGAAAAATACCGTGATGATGATTATGGTTTAAATCTTGAAAAAAAGAGGCGAATCCTTAGCAAAATCAATGATGCCGTTTTGTTTGAAAAGTTTTTGCATACCAAATATGTTGGCCAAAAACGCTTCTCTCTCGAAGGTGGCGAAAGTACGATTGCAGCTATGGATGCTATCATCAATACGGCTGCCAATGCAGTAAAAAACTTCGGAAAGGGTACAGGCGAATATCCAATTAACGACGTGCGAGAGGTAGTGATAGGCATGGCGCACAGAGGTAGGTTGAATATATTGGCGAACGTTATGGGCAAAACTTACGGTCAGATTTTTAATGAATTTGAAGCGAAAGCAGAGCCAGATTTGACCATGGGCGACGGTGATGTAAAATATCATTTGGGCTTTTCTTCGCAACTCGACACCCCTGATGGCAATAAAATAGATGTCAAACTCGTACCAAATCCATCGCACCTCGAAGCCGTGGACCCCGTTGTGCAAGGATTTACTCGTGCCAAATCGGATATACTTTACGATAGCGAACCCGATAGCGTTTTGCCTATTCTTATACATGGCGATGCGGTAGTAGCTGGGCAAGGTGTAGTATTTGAAGTAGCTCAAATGAGTAAATTGGAAGGTTATTACACTGGCGGCACTATCCATTTTGTCATTAATAATCAAGTTGGATTTACTACTGATTTTGATGACGCTCGTTCTTCTACGTACAGTACAGGCGTAGCTAGCATCATAGAAGCTCCCGTTATTCATGTAAACGGAGACGACCCCGAAGCCGTGGTTTTTGCGGCAGAATTGGCCGTGCATTATCGTCAGCGTTTCAATTCTGATATTTTTATAGATATGGTTTGCTATCGCAAACATGGACACAACGAAGGCGACGACCCACAATTCACGCAACCTTTATTGTATAAATTTATCAAGAAACATCCCAACCCGAAAGAAATATATTCTAAAGAACTTATCCAGAAAGGAACAGTAGAAGCACAAATGGTAGAAGATTTGGATGGTCAGTTTTGGCAAAAACTACAAGACCGACTTGACCAAATCAAAGAAAAACCATTGCCTTATACTTATCAAAAACCTGAAATGGCATGGAAGGCGTTAAAGAAAAAAACAACGCCAGAAGATTTTGAAGTATCGCCAAATACAGGCGTAGAGTTAAAAGTTCTCAACAAAATCATTGACCATTTAATGACCATTCCTAAAGGATTGAAGCCATTATCAAAGGTCAATCGTTTGATGAAAAATACTCAAAAACTCCTCGACGATAACAAATATGATTGGCAATTAGCCGAACTGATGGCTTATGGTTCTATCTTATTGGAAGGTAAAGACGTGCGAATGAGCGGGCAGGATGTGAAGCGAGGCACGTTTTCTCACCGCCATGCCATTCTTATGGATGCTGAAACCAATGAAGAATACAACCGCCTCAATCATATTAAGGATGAACAAGGTGAATTTAGAATTTATAATTCTTTACTTTCTGAATTTGCGGTATTAGGATTTGAGTTTGGTTATTCTATGGCTACGCCCGAAACTTTGGTGCTTTGGGAAGCGCAATTTGGAGATTTTGCCAATGGCGCACAAGTCATGATTGACCAATTTATAGCTTCTTCCGAGAGCAAGTGGCGCAGAAATAGCGGACTTGTGATGCTATTGCCACACGGCTACGAAGGGCAAGGACCAGAACACTCTAGCGCAAGATTAGAACGCTATTTGCAGCTTTGCGCAGAATATAACATGACCGTAGCTAACGTTACAAAACCTGCCAACTTCTTCCATTTATTGCGTCGTCAGTTGGTGCGTCCGTTTCGCAAGCCTCTTATTGTGATGTCTCCTAAAAGGCTACTTCGCCACTCCGAATGTGTATCGCCTTTAGAGGATTTTGGACCAAATAACAATTTTCAAGAAGTATTCGACGACCCTAGTTTCAACTCAAAAGCCGCAGCTAAAAAGGTGAAACGCTTGATTTGGTGTTCAGGAAAACTCTACTATGAATTGTTGGAAAGGCAACAAGCTGAAAAGCGAAAAGATGTAGCTATTGCAAGGCTAGAGCAAATCTATCCTTTCCCAACTACTCAGTACGAAAATATAGTAGCTAAATATCCGAATGCTGAAATCGTATGGGTGCAGGAAGAACCCGAAAATAAAGGAGCGTGGCAATATTTCTTATCTGAAAGGCGAAAAGATGCTGTTGATGTCATTTCAAGAAAAGCAAGCGCATCGCCAGCAACAGGCTACAATAAAGCACACGTTAAAGAGCAAGAAGAGATTATCAATCGTGCTTTTTCTTTGTAAAGAAATAGGGAATTTTACAAAAGCGCAAACTCTAAAAGCTAGAGTTTGCGCTTTTTTCATACCGCACCTTTCCACGTTTCAATGCTCATTTTTTTAAAATAAAAATCCCTAAAACGGATAACCAATTGCCAAATTGACACGACCATTATTCCATCGCATCGGCTCGTGCTGATATTCCCAATATTGAGAAAGGTCATCATCATCGCCATTCGCACTATACGCCCGACGAATGCGCCAGGCATAATCTATTCGTAAAATAAAAAAGGAAAAATCGTAACGCATCCCAACGCCAGCACCAACCGCAAAGCGTTTTAAGAAATTGTCCGATTCGAGGAGCTTTATGCCATTTTCAGAATCATCGGTCAGCGACCAAACATTGCCAAAATCTACAAATAATGCACTTTCTAAGCCCGAAAAAATAAAATCCATATCAAAACGCCCTTCAATATTGCCCACAAACTTAAAATCCCCTGTTTGGTAAGGCGTAACATTTGCCAATGTCGAATCGGTAGGAAAATCATTTGGCGCACCGCCTGGCCCTAGTTGCCGCACTCGCCACGCTCGAATGCTCGTGTTGCCACCAGCAAAAAACTGCTTGACATAAGGCAAACCAGCTTCTTTAGAATTTCCATAAGGAAGGCCTACGCCTGGATTCAAACGCAAACCGAGAGTAACATTTCGATTGAAACTTTTAAAATAACGAAGGTCCAACTCCATTAGACTGTATTGAGAATAAGAAATGCTGTCATTTCCGAAAACAAAAGGCTCATTCGGTACAATGAGTTGGTCCAATGCCCAAAGTAAATTTCCCGAAAAATCAACATTCGCTCGCAAGGAATACGTTTCATTCGCTCGCTCATTCTTATGATTGTAGGTCAATCCATAGTTGCCGCCTACTACCAATTGTGGGTCAAAACTCCGTGCTAAAAGCGGATTGTCATCCAAAATAGGTTGAAAAACGGGGTCAATCGTAGGTGCAAGATAATTGATACTCACGGGGTTGAGCGTAACGTTTTGGTCGGTGGCTTTCGCCCAATCTATACCAAATTCGGCATTGAACAAGTTATAATCGTATTGTTGGTATCGCTGAACGAGGTTGTAAGCCGTAGAGACTCGGAGGTTGGTATTATCCGTAATGGGCGGAAAACGCAAATCTACCTGTACCCTGATATCTTGCGTAAATGAGTTGGCAAAATCTATCAAAGTCCTTGAACTCAAAGGCGACTCAATACCATATCCCGCATTGACGGACAACTGCTGACCGCCTCTAAACACGTTTTTGTTGCGATAAGTGCCATTTATAAAAAGCCCTAGTGCTTCCCCAATCGTGTTATCGCCACTAATGTAATTCACCGAACCATTTGCACTCAAATCCATTCGTTTAGCTGGCGTTAGGTAAATATTATAATTCACAAAGTTCGTATCCGCTTGATTAGACATGGCAGGAAGCGTTTTGAGTGACACGAATTTATACACATTCAGTTTTCCGAGCCGCTTGCTCGTTTTATCATGGTTGTCTATTTTATATAAATCGCCTTTATTCAAATAAATCGCATCCAGCAAAGTTTCTTTGCTGATGTGAAGTTTTTCGTCTGCTTTTTTTATAAAATAATATCCCTTGTACTCAATCGTATCATATTGCGTGCGAATATTGGCAGAAGGCTGGTATTGCGTATGAATATAAATATCTCCAAGATGGTATTTTTTGTGAAAAGAGGTATCCGAAGGCGGCAAAATAATGGTAGTGACATTGGTTGCCAAACCAGTGGAATCGCCTTCATATATAATATAATTGGGAAAAAAATAGCAAAACCCTTCATTCTTTAACTGCCGAGTGATACGTGTTTTTTCACGGCTAAAAGTGCGACTATCCAAAGGGATTTTAGGCACAAGCAAGCTATTTCTTTGAATGTCTAGCAAGTACGGCTTAATGTTTATATCATCTGTACCAAAATAAGATTTATTAATCCGCATGAAGCTATCCGTATTGACATGGTAAGTCACTTCTACGGCTTTCTTTTTAGAATCCGTCTTGACTTCCGTTCTTACTTCTGCCCCATAAAATCCCCGATTATTCAAGTAATACTCCATTGACTGTGCCGTCGCATCCGTTCGGTCAAGGCTATACAAAACAGGGCGTTCCGCTATTCTCCGCAGTATAAATTTATATAACCTAGAGGTATCTTTCTCGGCTTGCTGCGTAACAGGATTTACTTTAGTTCGTTTTTCAATGTGTTTTTGAGCTTTATAATACCACCAAAGCCTAGCTCTAGTCAGTCCAAATGCTTTTTTATTCGGTTTTTGTTTGTATAATGTAGAAAGTTGCCAATCCAAAGACCCCGTTTCTCTTTTTTTGGCATCCGTTATCACTTTGATGTCGTTCTTATCAAGAAGAAACTCATCATTGTTTAAATATTTTGTAGTATTGCAGCTAGAAAATAGCCAAAGGCTAATTCCTATCCACAGTATTGCTTTTACATTTTGGTATAAATGGCTCAACAGTTTTATTTTTTTTGGAAAAAGAATATTTAATATAAATCCGCTCAAAAATGCTTTCAAAATCTGCAATTAAATATATCAATTCTCTAAAACTCAAAAAATTTAGACAACGCTACGGCAAATTTACAGCAGAAGGCGACAAAATTGTAAAAGAAATTCTGCAACACCCCAATATTGTTCCTGAATTTATTTATTGCAGCTCCGAATGGCAAGATAATAATAATGTGTTATTAAATACTCATTCTATTGAGCCTATCCTTGTCACTGCCAATGAATTAAAGAAAATCTCTAGTTTGCAAACGCCCAATCACGTATTGGCAGTATTGCCTCAGTTGGATAATGAACTTCAATCCATCGCTTTTCAACAAAATTTAACACTTGTGTTAGATACCATTCAAGACCCTGGCAATCTCGGCACTATTCTTCGGATAGCTGACTGGTTTGGCATTCCGCAGGTTGTCTGCTCCCCCGAATGCGTAGATTTGTATAATTATAAAGTCGTGCAATCTTCAATGGGCGCATTTTTGAGAGTAAATGTCGTTTTTGAAAATCTTGAAAAACTTTTTGAGAATCATCCTCAAATTCCTAAATACGGTGCTTTGCTTAGCGGTGAAGATATTTTTAAAACATCCTTATCTAAAAATGGTTTTATCTTAATTGGAAATGAAAGTAAAGGGATTTCTCCATCATTGGAAAAATATTTGACTCATCAAATTAAAATTCCTGCTAATGGTGGCGCAGAATCATTGAACGCTGCCGTTGCTACGGGAATTATTTGTGCCGCTTTTAGAAATTTATAACTTCTTTCCATTTTCATGAGACCTTATTCTAAAAAAAAATTGTATGCAAAAAAATACAACTTACTGATTTTGAGTAGTTTTTTTGTGTCTTGCATACAAAACAGCATATTGTCTAATAAATTAGATATATAAAATATTTGACTGAGTTATTAAGAAGTTATAAATTGCGCCTTCTTTCTTATTAAGATGAGATAAATATGTAAAAACTTAATAATCAAACATAAAAAATGAAATTTAATACAAAAGTAATACACGCAGGAATAGGCCCCGAACCGATGACGGGCGCAATTATGACTCCTATTTTCCAAACTTCTACTTATGTGCAATCTGCTCCCGGAAATCATAAGGGCTATGAATATGCTCGCACGCAAAACCCAACGAGAGACGTATTGCAAAATAATTTGGCAGCACTCGAAAACGGGAAGTATGGCGTAGCGTTCGCTAGTGGTCTTGCGGCTACTGATGCTATCCTAAAAACGCTCAAGCCGGGAGATGAAGTATTGAGTACCAATGATTTGTATGGCGGAACTTATCGCCTGATGCGCACGATTTTTGAACCGTATGGCATTAAGTTCAAGTTTATTGGGATGGAATCGCCTGATGCTATCGCTCAACATTTTTCGGATAATACCAAAATGCTTTGGATAGAAACGCCTACTAATCCGATGCTCAATATCATTGATATCAAAGCTAGCGCAGAAGCGGCAAAAGGAAAGGGCATTTCGGTGGTGGTGGACAATACTTTTGCATCGCCTTACTTGCAAACGCCGCTCGATTTGGGCGCAGACATTGTGGTGCATTCTGCTACTAAATACATTGGCGGACACTCCGATGTAGTGCTAGGCGCAGTGATTACAAATGATGACGAAATTGCGAAACAACTATATTATATCCAAAATGCAAGTGGCGCAGTTCCTGGCCCACAGGATTGTTTTTTGATACTTAGAGGCATCAAAACTTTGCATTTGCGTGTAGAGCGTTCTTGCGAAAATGCAGCTGCAATTGCGGGCTTTTTGACTACTCAACCCAAAATTGCTAATATTTATTATCCGGGATTTGAGACGCATCCTAATCATGAAGTTGCTAAGAAACAAATGCGTCATTTTGGTGGCATGGTTTCTTTTGATTTCAAAACCGATACGCTCGAAACGGCTTCTAAGGTATTAGAAAATACGCATTATTTCTCTTTAGCAGAGTCTTTGGGCGGTGTGGAATCTCTTATTTGC
>CALOED010000032.1:0-7209 GCA_942492005.1 uncultured Saprospiraceae bacterium | reverse complement strand
AACTAAAGGATTTTCGGGTATTAACCCAACATTACCTCAGTTTAGGGTTAAAACCCTGATTTTTAGATTTATTCTTTACCTCACACTGAAGATACGGGGCAATGGATAAAACCATATCGGGAATTGCTGATTAATCTTTTACAAGATGCTTTGGTAAATCTTCGATTCGTTCGCAGCAAAGCTGTTCCATCACTTGCTGAAACTGTCTTTTGAGAATAGTAATCGTATGGTTGCCGCCTTTTTTGCCCAATGCGCCCACGCCATACATAAAAGAGCGGCCCATAAAGGTAAAAGCTGCGCCACTTGCCAAAGTACACGCCACATCAGGCCCTGTTCGGATGCCGCTATCCATCATAATTGTGATTTGGTCTTGGTACTTTTGAGCAATGGCAGCCAAAGGTTTAATCGTAGATTGACCTGCATCGAGTTGTCTGCCGCCATGATTGGAAACAATTATCCCGTCGATGCCTAATTGAATGGCTTTTTCGGTGTCTTCTTCGCTTGCCACGCCTTTGAGTACCAATTTGCCTTTCCACTTATCTCGCAGGATTTTTATCTTTTCTTCATTGAGCCTACCGTTGAAAGTTTTATTCATAAATAATCCCAAATGCCTTAAATTCATACCTTTGGGCATATATTTTTTTAGCGTTTTAAATTCGGGTTGTCCAGCCATGAGCGTTTCTATGGCCCAAGTTGGGCTACCTAAAATTTGAAGTACGTTTCTCAATGTCATTCGTGGCGGCATCGCCAAGCCATTAATGATTTCTTTGGGGCGGTAGCTAAAAGTAGGCACATCCGACAAGATGACCAAAACGGGATACTCCGCCGCCGCTGCTCGAAGTAGCAAATCATCTCGCAGCGCATCTTCTACGGGATGGTACAATTGAAACCACGCGCTGCCTGCGGTGATTTCGGAAATACGTTCAATACTAGCCGTACCGACGGTACTTAGAATATAAGGAATGTTGTGTTCAAAAGCCGCTTTGGCGAGTATTTCGGAAGCGTTGGGCCACATCATGCCTTGCAAGCCAATGGGCGAAATGCCAAACGGAGCATCGTAAGTTTTTCCAAATAATTCGGTCTGAATGCTAGTAGATTGGTATTCCTTGAGGTAATAAGGTTTGAGTTGAATGTCTCGGATTTCGGCAGTATTGCGTTGAATATTGACATCCGAATTGCAGCCGCCATCCAAATATTCAAAAGCAAAGCGAGGCATTCGCTTTTTGGCTTTGGCTCGCAAATAAGAAATATCAGGATATTTTGGATGGTAAGATGGTTTCATGAATAGTGTTTTTAGTATTACTTAAAAGGGCTATTTCCTAAAACAGCAAAGCCGCTCCTTTTGCTGCGCCCAATGGCGTTTTAGTAGGAATGATTTTTTTGGAGGTAAAATGGTGGCGTAGCATTTGAATAAATACATCATTGTTTACAAAGCCGCCATCAATGTAAATGGTTTGTATTTTGGATTTTCCAATGGCTCGATAAATGACTTGAATTTGCAATTCGACCAACTCCAGCATCAATTGATGATAAGCCATTTCAAAATTTGGAAAGTGTGTAAATTCCAAACCTCCTAATGCTTCTCGGTCTAAAGTTATGGATTGAAAATCAAAATACCGTTTAAAATCTTGATTTAATTGTAGGAATATTTTTTCGCTGAATCTTATATTTTGATGTTCGTCGGATGGCGTTTTATAGTGTTTTGAAAGTAAAGTCACTTGATTTTTGTATTCATTTCCTAAAAACAATCGAGCGGCTCGAACGGGTTTGCCGTCTATTTTTAAATAACTCAAACTATCATTTTGTAAATCCTCTACCGAAAGTAATTCTGTGGTAAATGGATTGAGGGCAATGCTCCAAGTGCCTGTGGAGAGCAACAAAAAGGGTTCTTTATTTTCGTGAAGATAGGGCAATAATGCGGCAGAGCTATCATGAATGCCCACGCCAACGGTTATTTTAGGAATGGAATGATGAACGAAAAAAGTGCTTGTAGGAACGATAGGTGGCAAAATGTAATGAATCTGCTCCGAATATACCCATTCATGGTAATCCTTCTTTTCGAAATCCCAAAGGCTCGTATGGCAACCTATGCTCGTAAATTCGCTGCTCACTTTGCCCGTCATGGTGTAGCTCAAATATTGAGGAAAATGCAACGACCATTTGATGTGTTTGAAAATGTTGGGGCGAGTATATTTTAGCCAATACAATTGCAAACCCGAATTGAGCATTTTTAAAGGCGGAGAAGCAGTCGCTTGTGCTATTGCTAAAGGATTGCCGTATTTTTCGTGAAAAGATTGTAAAATATAGCTTTGGGTAATGGATTTCAGATAATTGTAAAGCGGAGTAAGAGGCTTCCCGTTTTTGTCTATATGCACCAAGCTAGCCCCGTAACATGAAAAATTTAAGGCCTGTATCTCAAATTCTGGTGAATCCATCAATTCTATCAAATACTTCTTTGACCCATTTTTCTATGGCTTCCAAATTTTCAGTAGGATAACCGTCCTCATCCGTAATTTCTTCGAAACGGTTATACGTCTCGAATACCTCTTGAAATTCAGAATCAAAGAGAAAAAATTTTTTGTTGGTTTTACCAATATCGAAAACAGCTTTAAGTTCTTTGTCATCCGAGTTGTATTATAATCCTGAAGCTACGGAATTTTTGCCTCTTTCTTTGATCAATTGTTTCCGTACCGCCATTTGTGAACGGTAAACATTTAATTGGAGCAAGTGGCGCCTCCGCTTATCGTCTTGCTTCCGCAACCAAAGGCCGGACATCCGTCCGATAGGCAGTCTGAAGAATCTCTTGACATCGGGTAACATCGTTTTCCAGTTGAGCTTCTGCCATTGCTTCCTGATCTACCAAAAGTGCCTTGCGCATAAGCTTCTTGAATGGCTTCCAAGGATTTGTATCAAATCCTCGAGTGGGTCCTTCAGGTTATGGCTGGCGTCAATCATCCATCCCAGTGGCGGATTATTGGCTTCGTTGTTTTGCATACCATACACCAATTCATTAAAAATCAAAAACAACTGATAGGGTTTGATATTGCCACAGGTCAGATCATCATCCCCATATTTGCTGTCATTAAAGTGAAAACCGCCCAATTTGCCCTTCATCATCAAGTTGCCACGATTTGCTCAATATTGGTATTGGGCAAATGATGCCCCAAATCCACCAGGGTATACGCATTTTCGCCACAAGCCTCTGCCAACATCAACGACGTGCCCCAATCTTGTATCACCATCGAATAAAAATTGGGTTCATAGGGTTTGTATTCAATGAACATCCGCCAATCTTCCGGCAAATGTTGGTAAATGCTTTGGAGTGAATTTTGTGTGTTTTGGAAGGCTTTTCTAAAATTGTGCTGCCCCGGAAAAGTAGCACCATCCGCCAGCCAAACGGTAATGGATTTTGAACCCAAAGCCTTTCCGTATTCTATCACTTCGATATTGTGTTCGATGGCTTGCGTTCGGCTATTCAAGTCTATGTGGCACAAAGAGCCAAATTTGTAAGAATGTGTTTGGTTGGTTTGGTCTTGAAAAGTATTAGAATTGACCGCATCAAAGCTAATTCCGTGCGATTTAGCTTGTTTTTTGATGGCTTTAGGGTCTTTAGGAATATCCCACGGGATGTGCAAGGAAATAGAATTGGTAGATTGTGTAATGGCATGAAGCAAGCCAACGTCATCAATTTTTTGTTCTAAATTGGAAGGTTCGCCGCCTATCGAAAATCGCCCAAATCGAGTGCCGCCAGCACCTAACGCCCAACTGGGAATGGCTACTTGGAATTTTGTATTTGCACTACCACATCATCGGCATTGATGTTTTCTTTATCTAATTGCTGGTTGATAAAGAAATATTTTTCTTCGTGGTCATACAAAAAGCGTTCGTTGTAGCCTTGTATTTGCGATTTTTTGATTTTCATAATGGCTAGGATAAAAATAAAGCTAGTTGATAGCAGTTGCAATTGTTATCAACTAGCAAATGTTATTTTTTATAAAAAAGTAGCTATATCAGAACTAAAGAAAATCTAAAGGAGAAAGGTTTGGATTTCTAACCACATAAGCGTCTGGAAACTGATTTTTGATTTGATACAACAATCGACTAGCTTCCATTTTAGTCAAATATGCGCCAGCTTTCAATTTATAATATGGTGCGCTGTAATCCCAATCTACTTTGATATTGGGGTAAGTATTCAAAAATACGCCTTTCAATTCTGTGACTTTTGCACGTTCGCTACTTGCCAAAAGCTGAACGGACCAACCCGAAATGTTCTTTTTACTTTTATTAAGAGCTTTGTGAGCTGCCACCAAATCGACAACATCTTGGCTTTGCACAATACTAACTTGCGCATAACTAAGTTGAACACTACCTAAAAAAAGAAAAACTAAAAATAAGGTTCTCATGATATTAATTTTGATGGATGAATTTTTATTGAAAATATGAGACAATATTTTGTTTTGTCAGCAATTCCCCATAAGGAAAATCAATTGCCCCGCATCTTTAGTGTGGGGCAATTGATAATGCCATAGTGAGAATTGCTGTTGTTTTGTATGCGTCGCACGCAAAACTGCTCAAAACCAGTATGTTACATTTTGTAAGATACCATTTTTTTAGAATAAAGTCTATTCGTGTAGTGAGATTAATGACCTTCTACAATGCTAATGCTTGCCGAAGTACCGAGTCTTGTTGCGCCAGCATTGAGTAAGGCGATTGCTTCACTTTTGGTGCGAATACCTGCGGAGGCTTTGATTTCAATATCATTTTTAATAAAAGATTTTAGCAATTGAACCATAGATACCGTAGCAGGTTTTCCATTAAAGCCCGTAGAGGTTTTAACAAAACTAACGCCTATTTCATTGCAAATATCACAAAGTTTTTCGACCTCTCTATCATTTAACAGTCCCATTTCAAAAATAACTTTGATAACTTTACCCTTCATTTGTGCTGCCCATGTTACACTTTTTATGTCATTATGGACATAATTCCAGTCTTTATCTTTGATAGCGCAAACATTGACGACCACATCTACTTCGTCTGCGCCTTCGTCCAAAGCTCGCTTTACTTCTTCTACTTTGGCAGGGGTAGCCTGATAGCCCATCGGAAAACCAATGACAGTAACTACTTTTATGGGCTGCTCTTGAAGTTGCCAAACCGCTTTTTTGACAAAATAAGGCGGAATGCACACCGCATAAAAACCATGTTGAATGGCTTCTGTGCAAAGCTGCTCAATGTCATCTGAGGTAATATTGGATTTTAGCAACGTATGTTCTATATGTGGTGCTATTTTTTTAGTATTCATATTGGTGTATGGTGTTTTTGTAAGATTTTATAAATTTGAACTAAAAGGTAAAACAGTAGTTCGATTTTAATTTTAAAAAAAACAACAAGAGATATATATTTATTATATGTATATCTGTAAAGGTATTCATTTTTTATAAAACACGAGGTTGTAAAGTAAATAAAGAATAGAATATTAAGAATTGGTCAGCGATGAAAAAAAATCAAACTCTTATTTTTAAATACAAATAGATTAACTATCTTTGCACTCGCTTTTAAAACATTGTAGAAAATTCAAAGCATAAATATCATGCAAACTGTTGCTATAGAAGGAATAAAAAGGGAAGACACTGGAACAAGTGCGTCAAGAGCTATTAGAAGAGAAGAAAACGTTCCGTGTGTAGTATATGGAGGTGAAAATATCGTTCACTTTTATGCCCACAAAAATGCTTTTTCGAAGCTTGTATATACGCCCGACTTCAAGTTGGCGGAAATTACAGTAGATGGTACTACGGTTAAAGTGGTATTATGAAAGATTTGCAATTTCATCCTGTAACGGACGAGATTATGCACATTGACTTCATTGAGTTGGTATCAGGCAAAAAGGTGAAAGCAGAAGTGCCTATCCGAATCACTGGTAGCTCTCCGGGTGTGAAAGTAGGTGGTAAGTTGCTTCAAAATATGCGTAAAGTTAAAATCTATGCTACTCCTGAAGAGTTGGTAGATAGTATGACTGTAAACGTATCTAAATTGGAGTTGGGACATGCAGTACGTGTAAGAGATTTGCAAGCATCGGCAGGTGTTGAAATCTTGAGCGTAGGAGCTACTCCTATTGCTACTGTTGAAATCCCTCGTGCATTGCGTTCAGCTATGCAAGAAGCGGCTAAGGCAGGCGCTAAAGTTTAGGTTTAACTTCCTATTTTAATTAAAAAACAACAAAAGAGGCTTGTATCTATTACATAGCCTCTTTTGTTGTTTTATTTTGACAATCTACTTATATAACTCGCCTCCGAATGAACCAAATGTGAGCATCATGAATTGGTTAAGAAAACTATTTGTAAAAACGCCTAAAGTACCTAGCGTACCCGAAGAAATATCTGATGAGATGAAGTATTTGATAGTTGGACTTGGAAATATAGGTCCGGAGTATGAATATACTCGACACAATATTGGTTTTGAAGTAGTAGATGCTTTGGCTAAAGAGTTTGAGGTGAATTTTAAAACCGAAAAACTGGGAGATGTAGCAGCGTTTCGTCACAAAGGACGGTCTTTTACATTGCTCAAGCCATCTACTTATATGAATTTGAGCGGAAAAGCGGTAAACTTTTGGATGCAAAAGAATAAAATACAACGTGAAAATTTATTGGTAATAGTGGATGATTTGAATTTGCCTTTCGGAAAATTGCGCCTCAAAGGCAAAGGCAGCGACGGCGGGCATAATGGCTTGAAAGACATCAATCAATATATTAGTAGTAAATATGCTCGCTTGCGTTTTGGAATTGGAGATGAATTTTCAAAAGGTTCGCAGGTCAATTTTGTATTGGGGAGATGGAGTGAGAGTGAGGAAGAAAAACTCAATGAACTCATTGGTACTTCAAAAGAAATCATTAAAAGTTTTGGGACAATTGGGCTGGACCGAACGATGAATACTTATAATTAAACGTGTTCTAAAATTCCAAAATATTCTAATCCTTGCCTTTGTGGTATCGAGTTGTAGCATTTTTCAAAGGTATGAATATGGAATAAATCTTTGAAATAGCTTAGGTATTCTTCCTTTGAACCACCAAAAGGAGGCGTTTCCTTTTCGGATAGCGGAAACGAAAACCACAAACCAACGAGTTTTCCGCCTGTTTGGAGTAGCTTTCTCATCTGTTGAGCGTATCGGCTGCGCTGCGCAGGAGTAGGCGCAAAGGAGCAAAAGAAGGTTTGCTC
>CALOED010000031.1:0-5254 GCA_942492005.1 uncultured Saprospiraceae bacterium | reverse complement strand
GTACAACTCAATATAAAATTTTTTTTCTCAAAGATTCAAAACCTTATATTCATTCATTGCTCACTCGCTATTGAATTATGCCCACGCTTCTTGTGTCAATTTATAAGCATTTCTAATCAAATCAAAAGAAGTCACAATACCTCTCAACTCATTATCTGCGCTTACTACTGGCACGGCATGAAAACGGTTTTCGCTCAAAATCAAAGCTACTACGTCTATTCTTTCCGTAGGTTCTACTTTCGCAAACTTTGAAATCATTACCTCTTTTACGGCAATTCTTTCATAAAAATTGTCTTCACTGGCTGCATCGTAATACAAGCCAGGAGTTACTTTATAATAGTCGGATTTACTAATCATTCCCACTACTTTGCCTTCATCTACCACAGGTATATGATGGATATTGTGCGATTCAAAAATGTGCTTTACGTTCAACAAATTGTCATTAGGGCTTACCGTAATAACTAATCTTGTCATGATATTGGATACAGGTGCTAAAGGATTCATCGAATAAGTTTTTTTGTTTTTTAAATTTGATTGGTAAGAAACTTAATCAAAATAATTTTCCATTTCTTACACAACAAAGATGCTCGCTTTAGCCACTGTGTGAGATGACCTAAATCAATATTAAATGTGATTTACATCACCTCGAAAAAAATCAGTTACAAGGTTCTTTATTAAGCTTTATTCTAAAAAAAATGGTATGATGCAAAATGTAACGTACTGATTTTGAGTAGTTTTGTGTGCGCTGCACACAAAACACCAGCAATTCCCCATCAGGAAAAAAGATAGTTTATCGATATTTTAGCTGTAAACCTACATCATTTCACTGCCAGACCCCAAATAGATTGTAAAGTATCAAAATCTACTCTCTAAATAATTGACAACCAGTTATTTAATTCTATCTATTTTCTTGTCTTGAAATTTGTATAGGAGAGAATTAAAAAATCTAAAGTGAGAGTTGCTGCACAAAACAGAATATGGTCTATTCTTTTTCTGTATTTTTTTGAAAACCATAAAACAGTTGTTTGGAGAACGTTTTCGGATAGTTTTCGATAGTTGGAAACCCCAAACGAATATCTCGACCCGAGTGCGGAATATAATTCGTCTTATATATATAATCCCAAATAGCCAGCGTAATACCAAAGTTTACGCCATATTTATGATTTTCGGGTAAGTCATACGCATGATGCCAGATGTGCATTTCGGGACTATTGAAGATGATTTTCATAAAGGGTCCTGCAACGATTGCTACCAAAACGGACACTCCTGCTACTATGCCAACAGCCTCAATATTGGTCAGTGCAGGATAAGAACTCACCACCGCAAAACCTATCAAAGCTCCTAAAACACCGCCTGTAATCCGACCATCTACCGAAATATTGGAATGGTTGTAATGCCCGACTGCAAGATTGAAAATGTGCATCACAAACAAGTCTTGAATGCTAAATCCTATCATGGAAAGTGGAATATATTTCAGCGAACTGTACACCACGTTTTCCATCCAATGATAACGCAAATGCGCCGCAAGCCCATTTGCTCCACGGAATGATGGAGTTTGTGAAATTCCCAAAGAAATGGCACTCGGTGCAAGAGGCGATGCACGTTCCATGACAGAAAATCGCCAACTACGAATAAAATTAATAATTGCCCCCAATATGGAAGTGTTCCGATTTGGATAGCTACGAGATTCGTAATACCGAATAATGCCAAAAAATCATTGAACAGATTGACAAAAACACTCGAAGCGGCATTAAAAATAATTAATGAAAAGAGGAAAAAGTTGAAAAACATATAAAAGAAATCCAACCAAAAATCTTTGCGAAATTTGGGCTGGTCTTCCCTCCAAGGGCGAATTTGTTCCAATAAAAAGAAAAATGCAGATACGCCTACCAGCCAATAAATGTAGTTCTGCGGATGTACATTTGTGATTTCATTTTTTAAATACCAAAAATATCCTGTGTAAGAATTGACAATAATTTCCCAATATTTTTCCATTGTATAATGCTTTTCTTGTTCTTTTACTTGTTTTTTTTAAATAAGCTGTGCCACGAAGCGTTTGTAAGTTTGTCCGCCACCAACAACAAAAAAACCTTTCTCTTACAAACATAAGCCAAACTTCACATTTCCTTTGTGACTATAATTACAATTCCATTAGTCGTAAAGTTTTAGTTTTTAGTATGACTTTTTTTGAATAGCAGTGCATTTCGATTAATTTAGAATATTATTTAAGATGGAATCATCACAACTATCAAATTCAATCTACAATGGTATCTTTTGCAGTAATTGCTATGGCAGCAATCGTTTCTGTTTTCTTATTCGGTATGATAGCCTCTGGCGCACGTTTTTATATGCTGAATTATAGCCCAAATGAGCGGAAAATATTGGCGGATGTGGAAAAAATGAAAACGCTCATGGCTCCTAACCTTAACCGCCTTGTGCCGTGGACAAACGAAGAAATGCCCTTACTTTCGCTGGAGCAAGTGGATGTGAAACAAAAAAAACGAGGCACTACGGTTGCTCAGGGTACTTTTATTTCCATTTATCATGAGCCGCTCGTGACTTATACTTACAAAAAATATCTCTCTCCGAAAGAGAACGCCGTTATCTATGCCCGAACCTCAAATCGTGCTTTTGAATATCGAATTAAAAATGGTAAAGTAGATATAAAAATAAATAATCAAAAAATAGGTTCGCTACACGAAAATGGCGTTTTGTACAATTCTAAACGCAAAATGCTGGCTCGTATCAATAATGAAGGAACGCCCGTAAACCCCGTACTGGTGCATGACCAACGGGGAAATATGAAAGAACTCGGCACGCTGGTCAATCAGAAAAATAAAGAGCAAATCAACCCTAGAGCATTGCAAATGATAGAACCCGAAATGACGGATAAAGAAGAAGCATTATTTCTTGCGCTCACCTTGTTTGAGATGATTCATAAAACAGTACAAATCAAATAAATAACCTTCATCATGTTTAAAATAAAACACCTCGACCATGTAGCTATTTACGTAGAAAACGTGGATAAATCAATGGAATGGTACAATAAGGTATTCGGATTTGAGCATATTCATGCAGATATTTGGGGAAAGCACCCTGCCTTTATGGCTATTGATAATTTTGGAATTGCCATATTCCCTGCCAAACAAAAAGGCTTGCCCGCTCCTAGCAGGCAAGAGCATAAAACCATCGACCATTTTGCATTTAGGGTAACTTTTGAGAATTTCAAAAAAGCGCGAAAACATTATCAAGATTTAAATATTGATTTTGATTTTCAGCACCACAAAGCATTTGATTCTATTTATGTAAAAGACCCGGACGGGCATACAGTAGAACTAACTACGCCTGTTAAATCTTGATTTTTTTAATTTAAATAGAAAAAAAACAAACTAAAATTGTCACGTATAGTTATAAATATTATTCATTCAAATAATAACATTTAAACAAAACTATAAACCTAAAACACTAATTATCAACAAATAAGATTTAAATTGTTCCTTTATTTGATACAGTCGCATCTCCAAATATGCCTTGTCACGGTTAGGCTGTTTATAGACGGTTTGCATTGTTTTTTAGTCTGATATTTGATAGATACCAAACAAAAAAACAAACTTGAAAACGAATAGAATGAATAAAATACTAGCGACAAAAGATATTCATAATATATGGACACGGATTTACTATCTCCAAAACGTTATGCAATATGAATTATACTTTGAGCTGAAAAATGGCAGCCACCTAAAATATAAGATTTACACCGATTATCCAACTTATAGGCGAGATTTGGGCATTCTGATAGATGCCCGAAAACACCAAGAACAAATCGAAGTCGATTTAATGAAAAGTGCATCCAGGTAAGGTTGCGCTTTTTTTTGCCCACTGTCGAGATTAAATACTCATTCTATTTCAGGGCTAGGCAATGATAAAAACAGAAAAGCGGCTGTTAGTGTAGAACTAACAGCCGCTTTTCATTAATTTGAAAATTCTAAAGAAAATCATCAAAATAAACAATTATCCTGGTCTGAACTTGAATGTAACTGTACCACATTGCTTATCAGGTGCATTCGGATTGCCTTGAAATTTATAGCTTTTAGCCGCTTTTTCAGCTAAAGCTACCAAACCTCCATCAGCATTCGTTGAGCCTCTCTGCGTGAAGTCAGCCGAAACTACATCTCCATCTTTATCCACACAGATGCTAATCACTACTGTTCCGAATTGCCCTGTATTATTCACAGGTTTACTTCTGCTTCTCACACCTACCCGAAAGTCCACCACCAATATCTCCACCAGTTGTGACACTTCCTACCGTTCCACCATCATCATCCTCACCTCCGTCACCTGTTGGGCCGGGGTTGTCATTATCTCCTTTACCTTTTCCGTCTTTATCTTTATTAAACAAAGAACCCGTTTTAGGTTTTTTAGGCTCTTCTTTCGGCTTAGCCTCTTCCTTTGGTTTTACATCCTTTGGTTTCGGCTTAGGCTTCACCTTTGGCTTAGGGTCTTTTTTGATAGGCGGTGCGTCAGAATTATCGTCTGTCACCACGTCTTTATTGACATCAGCATCAGAAGGCGTAGGCTCTTCGGGAGGTGTAGGCTCTGAAGGTTGTTCTATTTCTTCTTCTTCCGAACGAGGGTTTGCATCGTCATTTGCCCCTAGATTAATATCTCCAGCCGCTACTACTTCAATTCCTTCAAGTGGTGGTGGCGGATTTTGCTTAGAAAAAATATTCCAAGCAAAAAACACTAAAGCTAATATCAATACAATTGCTGATGATACTTGTCCTTGTCGGTTATATTTTGCTTCGCTTCTCTTACTCATATTCGTATGTTTTAAAAAGTTCGCTATAAATTGAGCTATCTAATAAAATAGCCATTTTTATTGACTAAGCAGCCTGATAAAAAATTGATGTCGTGTTAAGTCATTGATAACAAGGTGCTTATTCACTCATTTATTTTATCACTTCTGCTTATTATACAAACGATTAGATGTAAATTATATTGATATTGGTGTGCATGATTGCCAATATTAACATTTTGTTAAAATAATTTACGTCGGTTCGGTCGCCAAAATCGCTCGAACTTTTAGTTTTCTAGCCACATCCATTATAGCTACTACATATTCTATCGGTGTTCCTTTTTCGGCATTGATAACGATAGTAGCCTTTTCGGGTTCTGCCTCTTGCGCCAATTCTGACCTGATAGCTGCTTCCAAATTAGCTTCGTCAATAGCGTCTCTATTTACATAGAAAGAGCC
>CALOED010000030.1:0-22737 GCA_942492005.1 uncultured Saprospiraceae bacterium | reverse complement strand
GTGCGTCAAAGGCTTCACCTACGTTAGCGATTTGCTCATCTAGCATTCGGAGTTTTACCTCGTCTTTTTCTCTCGCAATGCCGGCTCGCTCGGTTTTGAGTTGCTTGTATTTTTGCTTCAATTCATAGACTGCACCCGGTTCAGAATCCATTTCCAAACGCAATTTGGCTGCGGCTTCGTCCATCAAGTCAATCGCCTTGTCTGGCAAGTAGCGGTCAGCAATGTAGCGTTTTGACAATTCTGCGGCAGCAATCAAGGCATCATCCAAAATCGTAACTTTATGGTGCGCTTCATAGCTAGGCTTCAAGCCACGCAAGATAGAAATGGTATCTTCGATGTTTGGTTCGTCCACCAAAACGGTCTGAAAACGACGCACTAAGGCTTTATCTTTTTCAAAATGCTTTTGGTATTCGTCGAGCGTCGTTGCGCCAATCGTTCTCAATTCTCCCCTGGCCAATGCTGGTTTTAGAATGTTGGCAGCGTCCATCGCACCGCTCGATTTACCTGCGCCTACTAAGGTATGAATTTCATCAATGAACAAAATAATCTGCCCATCGGACTCGCTCACTTCCTTAATCACGGCTTTTAGTCGCTCTTCAAATTCTCCCTTGAAATTTTGCGCCAGCTATCAGCGCAGCCATATCCAAACCATAAATGATTTTGGTTTTCAAATTTTCAGGAATATCTTCTTGCTTCACAATTCGCCAAGCGATACCTTCTACGATAGCCGTTTTTCCAACGCCCGGCTCACCGATAACGATAGGGTTGTTTTTCTTACGACGAGAAAGAATGTGCAAAACTCGGCGCATCTCTTCGTCTCGCCCAATTATTGGGTCGAGTTTACCTGTGTTCGCTAATTCGTTGAGGTTGATACCAAATTTTTTGAGCGCATTATATTGGTCTTCGGAAGATTGCGAAGTCGCTTTTCTCCCTTTTCTCAATTCCTCTATGGCTTTTTTGAGCTCTGTGGGCGTTGCGCCTAGGCTTTTGAGCGATTTAGCAGTTCGGTCGTTTCCTTTCGCCATGGCCAAAAGCAAAATCTCTAAAGTGATAAACTGGTCGCCGAACTCTTTGAGGTTTTTTTTGGCAGTAGCCAACGCCTTGTTCATATCGCTCGACGGATACATATTATCTACTTTGGAAACCTTCGCCAAACTTCCAATTGCGTCCTCAATTTGTTGTTCTAATGTAGGAATTATCACGCCCGACTTCTTCAACAAAAACGGTACAACGTGTTCGTCGAGTTTGAGCATGACTTTGAGTAAATGCGACGTGTCTAACAATTGATGATTGAGACTACGTGCGTATTCTCTAGCCTGTATGATGGCTTCTTGTGCCTTTGTTGTGAAATTTTCAAGCGTCATTGATTCATTAAGAATTAAAAATTAACAATACCTATTTAAGTAGTTAGGTAGTATTTTGTCTGCTTATCGGCAGTGACAATGTGCAGCCGTGTAAAGTATTATAAAATAGATTGTTACGACTCCTTCATGCCAGACAAATACATATAGCTACTTATTTAGTTGCTAAATAGGATTAAATAATATTGGAATTACATCCTTACAATATCAAACGATTTGCCACTAAGATAGTTTTTTTTGAGATGTAAAGTGATTTTTATTATACAAAATTGGTTATCAGTGAGAAATGGCGGGGCATCTTTTGAATCTTTATTTTTTAGAAATTAGAGTAAGTGAAATTTTGGCAGTTAATAGACTGGTTTTTAAGCCATAATGACATTTTGAGCTGCCACCGTTTGATTCGGGAAATGGTCAAAGACCCTTGATTTATGGTAGTCAATATACTTTTGTTTTTATAAAATGCAAAAAAAAGTAAGCCATACTTAATTCTAATTGTACTGTAAAAAAAGGTGTTTTGCAAATTATTATTTTAGCAAAATGCGATTAATTTACTATTTGTATTTAAATAGTTTTCATTTTGCGAAAATTCGCAAAGAAATAGAATCGTTTTCATAACTCTTTTTTTATGGTTTCGGATGTTATGGTGAATTATTTTAATATAAAAGTTAAAACAAATAGAAATAAAGTTAATTTTTTGAGTTTTTTTAAAATGTCAAAACCTCAAAAAATCAATATCTGATTTTGTTAATTTCTTACCTCGAGCAATGGAATATTTCGCCTTTCAAAAAAAGACAAATATTAAAATTAGTTCATTTTTTGCCTATCCTTTCACTCCAAAAAAATAGGAACTTTTCATTTTCTTTTTGCATTGACTATCGGTATTTAAAAACATACATTTGCCCCGAAATTGGTCGTTGAAATGGGTAAATCTCAATTAATTGAGGTTTGCCCATTCTTTATTCTTAGCACGAAAAATAACGGATATTTTTTTTAAAAACAAACATATAAACAAACAACGTTATGGAAATTTTAACAATGTCAATTGCAATCTTTGCAGGATTATTTTCGGTAGTCAATCCATTGGGTGCAGTCCCTGTTTTTTTGGCAATGACACCTGATGAAACACCAAAAAGCAGAAACAAAATAGCCCAACACACGAGCTTATATTTCGTGTTGATACTTTTGAGTTTCTTCTTATCGGGCAGTTTAATTCTCAATTTTTTCGGAATTAGCTTAGATGCTTTACGCATAGCTGGTGGTCTAGTGATTTTGAACTCAGGCTATTCGTTACTGAACGGAAAATTTGAAGAAGGTCGAGCAATGGGGCCTAAAGTAAGAGAAGAGGCACTTCAAAAGAACGATATTTCATTTACGCCAATGGCAATGCCGATGCTCTCGGGGCCAGGTTCTATTTCGCTACTCATAGGCTACTATGCCGAATATCCAGATTGGTTGATGAGAGGAAGTATTATAGGTGTAGTGATATTTACGGGTTTCGTTATTTATTTGATTTTGAGAGTTTCACCAAAGTTATTTGATGTTTTGGGTGTAGCTGGTCTCAAAGCTATCTCTAGGATTATGGGATTTTTGGTTATGGCTATTGGTGTGCAATATATCACTTTCGGATTGACCAATTTGGTACAGTCGCTTTTGGTGTAGTTCTGGCTTTGCCAATACAATCTTTTAAAGTCAGACAGATTTTTGGGCAAGCCCCAAATAAATACATAATAGCGTGGATTGAAACCTGTCAGCCGCCGGCGGCTGACAGGTTTCATAATTGGTAGTATATTTTAAATCACGCCTAACTCTTTTCCTACTTTCGTGAATGCAGCTACGGCTTTGTCCAAATGCGCTCGCTCGTGACCTGCCGATACTTGCACTCGAATTCTCGCCTTACCACGAGGCACTACGGGGAAGAAAAACCCAATAACATAAATTCCCTCTTCGAGCAATCGGTCCGCAAATTTCTGAGAAAGTGGCGCATCGTAGAGCATCACAGGCACAATCGGGTGTGTTCCTTCTATGATGTCAAAACCTGCTGCGGTCATTTTACTTCTGAAATACGCCGTATTGTCTTCCAATTTATCTCGCAATGCGGTAGAGTTTGACAATACGTCCAATACTTTGATGGATGCGCCTACGATGGAAGGCATCAAGGTATTGGAGAATAAATATGGGCGAGAACGCTGGCGCAAAATATCTACGATTTCTTTTTTGGCTGCCGTAAAACCACCTGATGCGCCTCCTAGTGCCTTGCCAAAAGTACCTGTAATAATATCTACTCGGCCAAAAGCATTGCAATGTTCGGCAGAGCGCGCCCTGTTTTTCCTGTGAATCCTGTGGCATGACAATCATCTACCATCACCATAGCGTTATATTTATCCGCTAGGTCGCAAATTTTATCAATCTGCGCAATGACTCCGTCCATCGAAAAAACGCCATCCGTAGCAATCAATTTTCGGCGTGCGCCATTGGCATCCGCTTCTTTGAGTTTTGCCTCTAAGTCGCTCATATCATTGGAAGTGTAGCGATAACGAGCCGCTTTGCACAATCGAATACCATCAATAATGGAAGCGTGATTCAAGCTATCGGAGATAATTGCATCTTCTTTTCCTAATAATGGCTCGAACAAGCCGCCGTTTGCGTCAAAAGCGGCAGCATACAAAATGGCATCTTCTGTGCCTACAAAAGCCGCTATTTTTTGTTCCAATTCTTTATGAATATCTTGTGTGCCGCATATAAACCGAACTGACGACATCCCAAAACCATGCGAGTCAATAGCTGCTTTTGCAGCTTCTATTACGTCTGGATGAGACGAAAGCCCTAGATAATTGTTGGCACAAAAATTCAAAACTTCCTTGCCTTCCGTGGTTTTTATCACTGCGGATTGAGGCGTTGTGATGATGCGTTCTCTTTTGTAAAGGCCTGCGTCTTCTAATTCTTTCAGCTCGTTTTGCAAAGCTGGTGCTACTGATGTGAACATAATTTCTTTGGTTTCTTTTTATTTCATACTTCCTTTTTTTTAGCAGATTGAAGGTTATTTTTGCGCTAATTTTTTTTATAAAAAAATAACAATAACAACTAAAATCTGAGGTAATCATTTTTCAAAAAAAAAAGAAGTAGAATCATTTTTGTAAAAATAAAGTAGAATAAATGGATACTATCTATTCAATCCAAACTTTTATTAACAATTTAAAAGTAAGCGTTTAGAATAATTTGTATATCAATAAAATACAAGATATAATTTTAAATTTTTCAATTAAATTGTAATAGGTTTGCAGGTAAAATTAGTGCTTTTTTGAGAAAGTTTTGAGATGTCTCTGTATAAAGATTAGAAAATAAGGCAGTGCTATCAGTTCTTTCCAATTGCTATGAGAATGACCACAATAATAAGTTTAATTATGAAAAACGAAAAAATACTGGTAACGGGTGCAGGAGGTCAAATTGGTACAGAACTCGTTGATACTTTACGCAAACAGTATAGCGAAGGGCAAGTGATTAGTTCGGATTTGCGACCAATTGATGACCCCAATTTTGCACAACTCAACGTGACGGACGGTCAGCGGATGGCGGAAATTGTGGAAAAAGAACAGGTGACGCAAATTTATCATCTGGCAGCAATACTTTCGGCTACGGGCGAATTGCGCCCTCGATTTACATGGGATGTAAATATGAATGGCTTATTCAATGTACTAGAGATTGGTCGCAGTTTCGAGCTTTCAAAAATCTACTTTCCTAGCTCTATTGCTATCTATGGGCCCAATACGCCACGAGACTACACGCCTCAAAATGCTTATTTTGACCCTTCTACGGTTTACGGAATCAGCAAACTGACGGGCGAAATGTGGAGCGAATATTATTATCATCGTTATGGTTTGGATGTGCGTTCGTTGCGGCTACCCTGGCTTGATTAGTTATCAAGCTCCTCCTGGCGGTGGCACAACGGATTATGCCGTAGATATTTTTTATAAAGCGGTGCAGGGCGATGTTTTTGAGTGTTTTTTGGAGGCAGATACTCGCTTGCCAATGATGTATATGCCCGATGCGATACGCTCTACGCTCGAACTGATGGAAGCACCCGAAGAGGCTATAAGTGTGCGTTCGAGTTATAATTTGAGCGGCATGAGTTTTACGCCCGCGGAACTGGCAACCGAAATTCGAAAACACATTCCGGGTTTTGAGATGGAATATAAAATAGACCCATTGCGCCAAAAGATAGCCAATTCGTGGTCAGATACTATTGACGATAGTTGCGCACGAACGGATTGGAACTGGCAGGAAGCCTATAATTTGGAGGCAATGGTGGAAGATATGGTGAAAAATATTCGATTGAAATTGAAAGTGTCGGAGAAGGAATTGGCTTAATTTTTTTTCTTTCATAAAAAAGGCCTATCTAAGTTCATGCTTAGATAGGCCTTTTTTGGTAGCATTGTATTATTATTATTATTAATAACAAAACCGATTTAAATCTGCGAGCATAGCTTTTGCTTTGCCTTTTAAATAATGATTTTCTGACCGTTTGATAAGTGCCTCCAAAGTAGTTTTTGCCATTGCCTTATCATTCAGTTTTAGTTGAATTAAGGCGATATTATATTGCGCTCGAAAGTAAAGGTTGATGTTCGTATCCGTTATATTTTTTAAATTAGATAATGCTTCATGATATTGCTTTTGGTCTTTGAGTGCCATTGCCGTTTGGAAACGTTGGCGTTCGAGTGGTAAATCTTCCGACCCGATGCTCATTAGGTTTTCTGCTCGGTCCAAGGCATAATTGGCATATATTCTTTCGTTGGACTGATTGCACCAATATAAGCCCATACTCACCAATAAAGCCAAACTAGCGGCAGCCGCTATCCTTCCCCAATGCCCAGCAATACGCCTTATTTTAGTTGTTTTTTGCTGTGAGCGAGCATTGAGTAACTGCTGTTTGAGTTGCTTGCGCTCAAATGCTCGGATGCCTTCCACCGTTGTCATATAACTATGGTAGGCATTCTCCAAATGCTCATCAGTTGCCAAATCTGCCTCAAAGGCATTTCGTTCGCTCTCGGAGAGTTGGTTTGTATAATATTTATCAAATACCTCTATATGTTTATCTTCAATTTGCATATTCACTTCTTTAGAAAGCCATTTATAATGAGTAGATAGTAGCGTATAGCGTTTAAAATTTTTCAGTATAATTATCGGACTATCAACTTTTTATACAAACTTTCCTTGCTTTAATTTATAGTATTTTTTTAAAAAAAATCAGCTTTAGAAAACTTCTCTTGTATCAATCTTCGCAGCTTTTTATAACACACATTTTTTTTACTTTTTGCCACATTTGCGTTTTTATAACCCATCTTTTCCGCAATTTCTTCCATCGACATTTTATGGTAATAAAATTTCGTCAGCACTTGTTGGCAATCCTCACAGAGTTCGTTCATCATGGTTTTGACGACTTCCTCTTGTTCGTTTTTTTGTTGCTCCAGTATCGGATTAATCGTTGAGCGTTCTTCTACGCCCGATATTATTTCGGGTTCTTTGGTGAAGTGCATGGAGCGTTTTTTGATAATATTGATGATTTTATTGCGCCCCATGGTGAATAAATACGTCTTCAAAGCAGCTTGTTTGGAGTATTTACCACGTTTTATATTTTCATAGAAATCCAGTACGACATCCGAAAAGACATCATCTATCAGCTCCGCTTCTACATTCGGAAACTTAGAACGCACCCACAGCCTAAAGGGCAGTCGATATTCTAAATAGACCTCTTGTAGCGCATGAGTATTGCCCTGCGTAAGTGATTGGATGATTCTTTTTTCGTTCATTCTATCTATGTATCAATTCGAGTAAAAAAAAGTAAGTCTCAAAGTTGTTTTTATTTTTTTATAAAAATAAATCCTATCTGTGTGAAATGGAGTATTTCTAAAAATTAATCAAACTTTTTATTAATTATCTAATATTGAAGATTAAATATGGTGTTTTTTAATTTATTCCAATTAAAATTTTATGCAGATTGATTTTAAAAGTTGAAGAAACCCCAAAAGCATTAAAAATATAAAGAGAAAAAGAATGTTTTTTTTGATAAAAATCAATAGGTCTATAAATTTTGTGCGAAATATTCACTGTATATCAGATAGTTACAAAGGTAGGGAGAATCTTTTTTTTGTGTAATGTTTGTAAAATGTAGGAATTAAATTTACCTTTGCACAGCATTTTGAGGAACGACCTTATATAATGCAATACAAATTTGAAATTTTTTAAAACGAAATGATAGAACGATGCCATCGAATCCATTCGATGATGGTATATTTTTTACTAAGTCGAATAAGCCCGACAGTACATTTCTAAAAAAATAAACAAGTGGATACTTTAAGTTACAAAACGAAGTCTGAGAGAAAAGAGGATGTAGAACGCAAGTGGTACATCGTTGATGCAGAGAATGTTGTTTTGGGGCGTATGGGTTCAGAAGTTGCACGTATTTTGCGTGGCAAGCATAAGCCTAATTATACCCCTCACATCGACACTGGTGACTATGTGATTATCATCAATGCAGAAAAAGTACGTTTTACAGGCGATAAAATCAATCAAAAGGAATACATTACCTTCTCTGGATATACTGGTGGACAGAAGCGAGTTTTGGCAAAAGAATTAATTGCCAAGAAGCCTATTCGCCCGGTAGAACTAGCAGTAAAAGGAATGCTACCTAAAACTAAATTGGGTAGAGCAATGTATAAGAAATTATTTGTGTATGAAGGTTCAGAGCATCCACATGCCGCTCAACAACCTGAAAAATTAGAAATCAAATCTAACTAGCAATGGAACAAATCAATGCAATAGGAAGACGTAAAGCGGCAGTTGCTCGTGTATATCTTACACAAGCCGAAGGAACGGGTAAAGTAACTGTCAATGGTAAAGATTATAAAGAGTATTTTCCGCAAATACACATGCACCGTAATATTAGCGAACCATTTGCTACGGTAGAAGTAGAAGGCTCTTACGATGTGAAAGTTAATGTAAAAGGAGGCGGATATAAAGGACAATCAGAAGCTACTCGTATGGGTATTGCTCGTGCTTTGGTCAAGCTGAATGAAGAGTTTCGTTCGCCTTTGAAAGCGAAGAAATTCCTTACTCGTGATGCAAGAGTGGTAGAACGTAAAAAATACGGTAAACCAAAAGCAAGAAAGAGCTTCCAGTTCTCAAAACGTTAATTCACTTTTTTATTTCATGTTTGAGAAGATGGTTTATTGCTTCATTGTCGCTTTTAGCGTAGCACAATCTCGACCAATTATCGAGGTGGCAATTAAACAATCTCTAAAAATTTTAAAATTAGAAAAATGCAAACGCCTTCATATAAAGAATTGTTGGATGCAGGAGTACACTTTGGACACATGAAGAAGAAGTGGAATCCTAAGATGTTGTCATACATCTTCATGGAGAGAAAAGGCATTCATATTATTGACTTAAATCGTACTATTGAGTGTCTTCAAGACGCAGGTAACGCGATGAAAGCTATGGCTCGTTCGGGCAAAAAAGTCTTATTTGTAGCTACAAAAAAGCAATCTCGTGAGATAGTAGCAGAAGCTGCTAGGAGCGTGAATATGCCTTATGTAACAGAACGTTGGTTGGGTGGTATGCTCACTAACTTTGCTACTATCCGTAAGTCTATCAAGAAAATGCAATCTATCGAAAAGATGCTTACAGACGATTCTGTGAACATTACGAAGAAAGAACGCTTGATGCTTACTCGCAAAAAAGACAAGTTGGAGAAAGTACTTGGCGGTATCGCTCAATTGAATAGAATCCCTACGGCTATGTTTTTGGTGGACATTCATCACGAACACATCGCAGTAGCAGAGGCTAAAAAATTGAATATCAGAACCTTCGCTATGGTAGATACGAATTCTGACCCAACTAAAGTTGATTTTGCTGTACCTGCAAATGACGATGCTTCTAAATCTATCGCAATCATTACACAATATTTTGTGGATTGCATCAAAGAAGGATTGGAAGAACGCAGCAAAGCTAAAGGTAAAAAAGAGGCTCAGGCTTCATAATTTAAATGTATTAATGAAAATTAATAATTGTCCATTAGCCGTGTAAGACCCTTATAGCTTACACAGCTAATGGCTAATTTTTAACTATAAAAATATTATATCGTGAAAGTAACTGCACAAGATGTCAAAAAACTCCGTGATAAGACAGGAGCAGGCATGAT
Organism: uncultured Saprospiraceae bacterium; assembly: GCA_942492005.1. Classification (GTDB taxonomy): domain Bacteria; phylum Bacteroidota; class Bacteroidia; order Chitinophagales; family Saprospiraceae; genus CAKZLL01. The sequence goes on along the minus strand of CALOED010000030.1, from coordinate 13,182 downwards.
GGATTGTAAAAAAGCTTTGGTAGAAGCAGAGGGAGATTTTGAAAAAGCAATAGATATTCTTCGTAAGAAAGGACAGAAGATAATGGGTAAACGAGCTGATCGTAACGCTACGGAAGGCGTTGTGATAGCCCTTACTGATGGTAAAAAAGGTATCTCAATCAACCTTTCGGCGGAGACCGACTTTGTTGCTTTGACTGATGACTTTATTGATTTGGCAAAGAAAATCGCAGCAGCAGCTTTGGCTCACTTTCCTGCGGATAAGGATGCTTTAAATGCTTTACCTCTTGGTGATGATACTGATGATACCGTTGGAGAAAGCACTTTGAGCATGGCTGGCGTGATAGGTGAGAAAATAGAAGTTAAAAAATACGATAGAATAGAGGCAGAAGAAGTAGCTGCTTATATTCACGCAGGTTACAAAGTAGGCGTTTTGGTAGGCTTAAACAAAGCTGGTGAAACGTCTGCAGAAGCTGGTAAAAACCTTGCTATGCAAATCGCAGCACTTTCTCCTATTGCTATCGATAAAGGGGATATTCCTCAAGAGGCTATCGAAAAAGAAAGAGAACTGTTGATGGAAATGGCTCTCAAAGAGCACGCTGGTAAATCAGAAAAAATGGTGCAAAATATCGTTAATGGTCAGTTGAATAAATTGTTTTTCAAAGATAAAACATTAATGAATCAGGACTACGTTAAAGGTAATAAAACTAGTGTGAGGGATTACTTGAAGTCTGTGGACAAAGATTTGAAAGTAACTGGATTCAGAAGAATGGACTTGGTATAAAGCCAATTTTTTATTTTATAAAAAAGGTTTCATCTACTCGGTGAAACCTTTTTTTTTGATTCCTTTGACCATTTTTCTATCTTTTAGAACAAAAAAATGTCGAATACCTTTCAATAATTTTGAAAATCAGAAAGTTATTTAACCATAAACGTATATTCACAGATGTAAGAAAATTTTAGTCACCTAAAGAAATTCGCTATATCAGAACGTTTTTTAGCTAAATGCCGTTTAATAATCGTTTTGGAACAAAATACAATAAAGTAAAAGATGGCTCAAAAAGAACTCAGTAAAGTAAGAATAGATAAATGGCTTTGGAGTGTTCGGATTTTTAAATCTCGAACAATAGCCGCCGATGCTTGCAAGAAAAGTAAGGTAAAAGTGAATGACGCTACTGTAAAACCTTCTTTCTTATTGGAAAGAGGCGCAATAGTAGAAGTGAAAAAAGAAGGTTTTAACTTGAAATATAAAGTCATTGACCTCATAGACAAGCGGGTATCTGCTACGCTTGCCCAACCTTGCTACGAAAATCTGACTTCCGAAGAAGAAATGAACAAATTCAAAGACTGGTTCAACTATGATTCGCCTGCCGGACAGCGAGAAAAAGGCGCAGGACGACCAACGAAAAAAGAGCGTAGAAAGTTGGATACTTTCAAAAAAGGATAAAATACCGTAGGAAGCCAAAATTATTGTGATTGTTTGATGGCTATTGATTTGAAAGTCGGTTATTTATATGTTTTATATAACAATCAAAGAATGAGCATTTTATAAAAGGTGTTTTTAAATATAATTATAATTTGAAGCGGTTTTTGAAAATTTGTACTTTTTAGAATACAATCAAAACAATCAAAACAATTTTCTCTGGATACTTACACCGCTTTTAAGTGATGGTTAAATGAAGCATTGCTAAATAATATCAAATAATATGAAAACTTTCTTAGCTATTTTAATGGTACTTGCTGTTGGGTTTTTGGTGATGGGGCAGTCCAGTTGGCATCTTCGCCGAAATCAGCACAACAAATTGCCAACAGGTAAGCTGACTCACGATGAAGGCGATTGGTATAAAGATGAAGCGGGGCTAAAATGGCAACTTCAACCTGCTATTAAAAATAAATTTCATCAGCCAAGTAAAAAAATAGAACCCGTAGAAAATCCTTACCCGAATGTAGATAAGCCAATTAAATTTGACCCAAAAAATCCGAATTTGAAATTTTTGAGTAAGACGAAACAAGATACTTCCTATGAAGCTATTTTACAACCCGATGGAACATATTTGACAAAAGGGAAAAAACAAGGAACGTATAATTACGGGCATCCTAGTGGGTTTTGGGGCAGTACCAAGCATCTTTTTTTAGATGTCGTCCCTCACTTTGTAAATTCAAATTATCGAAATTGAAATAAAAAAAACGGCTTGCGAGACATAAAAATCGCAAGCCGTTTTGTATTTATATTCTAATGACAGCCAATAGGCGAACCATCAGGAATTTTGGCAGGCTGAGGAATTTTGACAGAAGCAGGGTTTGTTTTGAATTGTCCAATTTGGAAAAGCGACATTCTATAATGCGCCAACATATCCTTACTGATATTTCCAGCTTTAATTTTTGAACTAAGCCAGCTTTCCAAATCCAAAATCGTGCTATATGCTACCGCCTTCACTTGCCCACTAGCTCGGTCGTTCATTGCCAGTTGCATCAATTCATTTAATATCAATCGCTGCACCATTCTTTGAATTTCTCTATCTTGAGTAGTTGCACCCAATTCTGCCTTCCAAGTAGCATTCAAAACATTATCCAGCACTTCAAAGATAGAAGGTTGATTGGGGTTAATAGAATGCTGCCCAATCAAACGCCCCATCCGTTGAGCATCAAATAAAAGCTGAATAGTGTGATGTGCCGAACTTTCAGCCGCACCAATATAGTCGAAGGTCAAGCCATTTTGGGAAGCAAAAGTCTCTCTACTTCGGCTATATCCGGGCGGCATAGGCGGAATAAGTTTGATAATTCTATCTGGAATAGTCAAAACTTCGGGTTGCAAAGTGAGCAACAAACCAGCTAAAGCCTGCTCTTGCACCTTCGGGCTAATGTATTTAATCTCAGGATTTTCGTCGCCATTGATAGCATAATCATAAGTCAAGCCGCCAACAATTTTGACAACGGACTCTACTTGATAGCGGTGCGCTAAGTACAATGGCGCAAGTACGTTTTCCAAAGTAGCCATAGGCTCGCCTAAGGGAATGCTATTTTCTCCAAAGTTTTCGAGTGCTTTGGCTCGCACTTTTAGTATGCGATTGAGTTCTTGCACAGGATTTGCGCCATTGTCCCACAAGTGAGCGTGCGGATGCGCACCACCTTGCGGGCGAGCATCTTGGTCGGTGATATAGCGCAATCCCAAACGTTTGTTTTCGTCCAAAATGGCTTGTAATGCTTTTGCTTCATCCGTTCCGTTAGGAAAATCTTGATAGCCATAAAGCACAGTTCTTTTGTCCCATTCTCCTATTTTATCATCATAAGCCGCTGAAAAATCCATTTTACCATCTTCGCCAATAGTAACGAAAGGATGCGGATAATCCATGACAGAAGCTCGATTGTTGGTGCTGGCAGCGAAGTTGTGCGCCAAACCTATGGTGTGTCCTACTTCGTGCGCAGAGAGTTGGCGCAGTCGAGCCAATGCCATTGCTTCCATTCGAGGGCCGGCTTTGGTCTCGTTTTCAAAAGGCGAAAGCAATCCTTGCGCTATCAAATAATCTTGACGAACTCGCAACGAACCCAACGAGACGTGCCCTTTGATAATTTCGCCCGTGCGAGGGTCGCTGACGGAAGCACCATAAGACCAGCCCCTCGTTGAGCGATGCACCCATTGAATGACATTGTACCTGACATCCATCATGTCTGCTCCTTCGGGCATGACTTTTACAACAAAAGCATCTTTGTAACCTGCTGCCTCAAAGGCCTGATTCCACCAGCGTGCGCCATCGAGCAAGGCAGAGCGAACGGGTTCGGGCGTGCCACGGTCAAGGTAATACACGATTGGCTCAACGGGTTCGCTGATGGCTGCCGTTGGGTCTTTTTTCTCTAATCGGTGTCGAGTAATGTACTGGATTTTCATTGGCGAACCAATGGGCGTAGCATAATCGTAGAACGAAGTGCCGAAGTAGCCACAAGTCGGGTGCATCTTGCGAGGTGTGTATTTATTGTCGGGCAATTCGATGAATGAATGATGCTGACGGACGGTAAGCGCAGCCGCAGTTGGCGTAACAGAGCGGATTTTTCCGTCTTTCGGATTGCCTTTGAAGGTAATCGTTGCTTCAAATTCGGTATTCTTAGGAAAGTTTTTGGTGCGAGGCAAATACATCGCAGAGCGAGACATATCAACGACATAATTTCCTTGCCCTTTTCGGTTGAGCGTGCCGCTTACTTGATGTGCATCCGATAACAGGAAGTTGGTAATATCTACCAAAACGCTACCATCTTGCTCTGCCGAAATTCTAAATCCGGCAATAACCGATTCGGCAAAGGCTTCCTTCACGGCTAGTTGCTCGTCGGGGTTGTCGGAGTTGGCTCGGTAGCGATAGTTGGGCTGCATCATGAGAATTTTATGCCCACTTCTTACGAATTTTACAATTCGAGTATCGCCTAATTGTCCTCGGTCTAAGCCCAAATCATTGTTGCCCACGCCCGTTGCCAACGAATTGACATATAAAAACTCTTGGTCTAAATCCTTGATTTCGAGCCAAACTTTACCGTTTTCAGCTTCCCAATAAAAATTGAAATAGCCTTCGTACTTGGTCATGCCTTGCGTTTTTTCAGCAATGGTCTGCGCAAAACTTTGGCTAAAAATGGCAAAAAACAGTAAGATGGTTAGATTGATTTTATTCATACTTATATCAGTTTTGATGTTTAAATTTCAGATAGAGAGGCAGATAAATATTGATGGTGTAATTGAAATGCCTTATCCCACTAGCGAGCGATAAGGCATTTTCCAAAAACGTTACCTTTGGCAAAATGAATATTGGTGATTGCTTAGCTCTAATTAGGTGATGCTAAAGTTTTTTAACAATCTCGCTATCAGGTTCGAGGTTTATATCAGCCTTGTCGGTGTAGTCCATTTTATTCAAAACGTATTTAATGGCACTGATTCGAGCCTTTTTTTTGCTATCGGTTTTTATAATAATCCACGGGCTATGTTCCGTGCTGGTATGCTTAAACATTTCATCTCTATAATGGGTATATTCGTCCCAAAGTGCTTGAGCTTTTTCATCTATTGGGCTGATTTTCCATTGTTTGAGTGGGTTTGCCCTGCGGTCGTCGAATCGTTCTTTTTGTTCTTCTTTGGTAATATCGAGCCAAAATTTTACTAAAACTAAACCATCATCATATAACATATTTTCAAACTGATTGACTTGTGTCATATAATGTTTGTATTGGGTGGGCGTACAAAAACCATTGACGGGTTCTACTACGGCACGATTGTACCAACTTCTATCAAAAAACACTATTTCGCCAGCATTCGGTAATTGCTTGATGTACCGCCTGAAATACCACTGACCACGTTCTGCGTCCGTTGGTTTTGGCAATGCTACTACTCGCATTTCTCTGGGGTTGAGGTATTGCGTGAAGCGTTTGATAGTGCCGCCTTTACCTGCCGCATCTCGCCCTTCAAGGACAATCGCTAGGCGTTTTCCATTGTTTTTTACCCATTGTTGGAGTTTCCCTAATTCTATTTGAAGCGTTTCGAGTTCTTCTTCATATTGGAGTGTGTCTAGGAGTTTTTCGGCACGTTTTCCGTTTTTTTCTTCTAAAACTTTGAAAATATCGCTTTTGGTTTGAAGCCTGTCAATTTCCTCGAACGTTATATGTTTATCTTTCTTTCCCATATTAAATGATTATTGAATTTTTACTACAAGTAGCGGCAAAAGGATTTTATAATGTGTTACAATATAATTGTTTTTTTGTTTTAAATGCAACTTGCCTTATTCCTTATATTCATAGCAACCCACACTAGGCGAACTGGTATTTCTATTATTTCCAATAATATCTTTCTCAATAATACCTGTACCAAAAATACTTATTAGTCCACTTTTTCCCATCGTAGCCGCAGGAGAAAGCGTATCTAGTTGGTAGTTTAGTTGGTGAATATTGACAAATTCAGGGTCTTTATTTACAACACAACTTTCGCAAATATTCAAAATAGGAACATTGAAGGTTTCCATACTATCCAGTTTGATTAGGCAATGATCAAGCGTATAATTAAAAAATCCGCTGCCTTCTTCCTTTTCTGAAATAGAAATTTCATTTGGTCGAGAACCGTAAATAATGCAGTTATAAAAGTCGGCTTTCATAGGATTTATAATATAATCGGGGCAGCCTAATAAGGTACTTGTACATCGAAAATTACTCATCCGAAGCACTGAACTCGAATGACTAATATTCCTCACCGACGAGTAACTTGCCATCGTACAATGCCTAAAATCATAATCGCCACCAAACTCCAATTGAACATTATTGCCGCCACTGCTACTATAAAAAAGACAATTTTCTGCCCGAATGCTACCAGCGTGATAACCGAGCAAATTACTACTCAAGGTGTTGTGGATAATCGAATTACGAATGTCTAATTCTGCCAAAGAATCCACTCGCACGCCCACGATAGAGTTTTTAATTTCGGCATAGTCAAAGCTATTTCCAACACTTCCTGCGCCTAAAAGTATGCCTGCCCATTGTCCAGGTATTTCATCAAAATCGCCCTCTAGTCGGTCGCCTTCTATCACAACGGGTTCGTCCAAAGTGCCTTTGATTTTAAGCGAAGCATCTTCCAAAACAAAAATAATTCCGTCGTTATAAAAGAAACTGTCGGCATTAATCAGCGAGCCATGCAAATGTACCCTTGTCCCTTTATCAAGGGTCAGCGTGCCGCCTTCCAAGAACAAAATTCCATAAACCACATAAGGCAAGTCCGATGTCCAAACAGGATTCGAGGAGCAATCCAAAACGCCTAAACCGCCTTTTGAGCCGAGATAGATGGCATTTTGCCCCCACGCCTCTAGCGTAACGATTTGTTCATTTCCATTAAAATCAAAACGCACTTCGTCCGTAATCACGAAAGGCGATTGGTCGCTATTCGGGTCCACCGTCACTTCGGCAAAGATGTAAATGCTGTCTTCGGCTGGAATTTCTACATTTTCTACAAAGGTTTGGGTCGGAACGCCATCTACATTCAGTCGAAAGTTAGAAGCTGCCCCTTTTCCCAAAGTCACTCGACTAATCGTAATCGCTTGATTAGAAGCATTGATGACTTTGAAAGAGCGAGTTGCCGAACCTATCGTTGTGAAAACGGTGTCGAACGTCAAAGTATCCAATGAGAATTGTAACTCTCCTGTGTTTTCGTAGGGAAATTCGTTGCGAAAGCATGAGGATAAAACGGCCATGCTGCCGAAAGCTATGAATAATATGATGAGTGTGTTTTTCATTTAACCATTATATGTAACAAACAAATTTAGATAATAGACGAAACTACTCAAAATCAGTAAGTTGCATTTTGCACGATACGATTTTTTTTAGCATAAAGTCTAATCACTAAAGATGTATTGCTTGTTTTTTTTTAAAATAAAATTCAAAATTACTGTATTTCCTTACCCGAAGCCGAATTGACAAACAAAATATTTCCAACGCCATCGTAACCTTCAAAAACGGTTGTGCCTGATTTTTTTAGTTTGCTATCTTGAAAACCAATGATGGTTAAATCGGCTTCTTGAGATTTTTGTCCAATAATAGAACGTGTATCTCGGTTGTCTTTTCTTGGAATTAGCTCAATATTATTGGGTGAAATAGGTAAGCGTCCCGACTGAATGAGCATAAACAAGCGATTGCGTTCTTCCTCTAGGTCTTGTTCTGGAAATACTGCAAATATTTTAATGCAGCCGCCACGCCATTCTTTATGCCCTGAAATGATAAAACCTAATAAAATCATTAAGTTGGCGTTTTCATAATCTTTGGAAGTAATCCAGATGTGAATTTCTTTTTTGAAACCAAAACCACGTTCCGAACTACCTAAGATAATCACATCAAAATTGACGGACTTTATCAAATTAAAATTATCGACGATTTTTGTCAGATTATCTGGGGTGTTTTTAGAAAATTCGAGCATCAAAAGGTTGTTTTCTTTGCCCGAAATGCCTGGCAACTGTATCACTTGCGCAATGGCAGAGGTGTAAGAAGGCGTAATTAAAGTATCTACAAAGACATTGCTTCGAGTCTTTTCTGCTCGTTTGATTAGTCGTTTTTTATCTTCTTGAGCCTTTTCGTTACTTTCTTTTGAAAGATAATCTTGTCTGGTGTGAATGTAAGTTCCAAAACCGTATTTCTGCGAAATCCATCGCAGCAGGTCAAAAGCAGCTATTCTGTCAAAATTATCGGTGATACAAACCGCCGAAGGTCGCCAATTTGAGGTTTGCTCTTTATCCGCTTTTTGTACAAATACTTGCAACTGTCGGCTAATCTGGAAAATTACTCCTTGAAATATGACCGCTACATTGCGTTTTTCTTTATTGTAATAACTCAATAGCAAGTATAATCCAATCATTAAACCAATGGATAAAAGTGCGTAAACCACATTCATCAAAAACATTAAACCAAAACACATCAGCGCACCGAGCAAGGAAATAAACCAATGCGATTTGAACGTCGGGCGATAAGAAGGGTCGGCGGCGAAGTGTTGTAAGAACGAAATCAGACAAAGCGAACCATAAGTCACCATGAAAAACATCGAAATGATTTGAGCAACAAAATTAATTTCGCCAAGCATGATAAAAAATAAAGCAATAAATACCGTAACGACGGTTGCATTAAAAGGCTCATCTGCTTTTGCTGTGCCTTTTGATAGCCAATGATTAACTCTAGCCATTGGCATTACATTGTCTCTCGCTATGGCTTGAAGCGTGCGAGGCGCAACCATTATAGAACCCAACGCCGAAGAAATAGTAGCTGCCGCCAAACCCAATGGAATAATCCACCAGCCTTGCCAAGCAATATCTGCCATAATCAAATTGTCAATATTGCGCAACGCATCTGGGCTTGCTGAAATATGCAGTTTATAACCGATAAATACATAAATCACCATACCTACGAGCGTTCCTGCTAGCGTTCCGAGCGGTATGGATTTGCTCGGATTTTTCAAATCTCCTGACAATCCTACGCCTGCGGTCATTCCCGTAAACGCTGGAAATATCACCGCAAAAACGATGAAAAAACTATCTTTATCTATTGTGCTAACGGCACTGGCTAAGTTTTGCTGAATATCGGCATCTACTGGCGAGCCGGCAAAAAAGGCAATCATGGAAACCGTCAAAGTTCCTACTACGATGTACAGCATCTTTACGCCCAAATCTGCTCCTTTTGCCAACACTACCCATGTCAGTAGTAGCAAAGCTGGAATACTCACCGTTTGTTTTAGCCCAATGAGATAGGCTACGGTCGGATGCAAGTCGTAAGTAGTGAGTATCCAAGTAAAAAGAGAATTGAAGGCTTCGGCAAAGGCTATCACATAAAACGCCACGCTAATGGCTTGCGAAAAATACAAAGCAATGCCGATGGCTGCGCCTATCACGAGGTTGAACGAGCGAGAAATAATATAATATTCGCCGCCGCCTTCTACCTTTTGGTTGGTAGCTATTTCGGCAAGTGCCATTGCGGTAGGTATTGTCACTAAGTGTCCAATAGCTATAATACCTAGAGTGTAATAAATGCCTACATTCCCAACTGCATAACCAAATCTCAAAAACATAATAGCTCCTAAGATGGTAGAAATAGCGGTTAGAAATACAGGAAGTGTTCCAAATTTATTTTTGGTGACTGCTACGGCTTTAGACATTTTTCGCTTTGATTGTATGTTGATAATATTTCAATAATTCGTATGCAAATGTAAATATTTAAATAAAATAAAATATGTTTCTAGTTGAATAGATAGGTCTTTTATTCTATTAAAATCAGCCGCTCGCTTATCGTTTCAAATATACTTTCTGCATGAAAACGAGCATTTTCGATAAACCAACGATTGGTAATCATTCCGCCACAGACTACGCCTGCCAAAAACATATTTGCTACATTGGTTTCAAAAGTAGTTTCATCGTGTATCGGGATGCGGCTAGGTCGTTTTGAAAACTGAATGCCAAAACGTGCCAACAGCGGATAATTGGGTTTGAAGCCAGTCATGGCAAGTACGAAATCATTTTTGAGCGTAACCTTTCCGTCAGGCGTTTCAATGTCTGCTTCGGTTGGGCGTATTTCGCTGACTTTACTATTAAAATAAGCCTTGATAGAACCCTCCTTGATTCGATTTTCGATATTGGGCTTTATCCAATATTTGATAGAAGGTTTCAACCCCATTTTCCGTATCACTAAGGTTACTCTTGCGCCTTTATAATAAGTCTCCAAAGCTACATCTGCCGCAGAGTTGCCGCCACCTATCACGATAATATCTTGATTTTCATACAAATGCGGGTCGTCGTAATAATGTCGCACTTTGGGTAATTTTTCGCCCTTTACTTGCAGTAAGTTAGGATGGTCATAAAATCCTGTGGCAACGATGACTGTTTTGGTTTTGTAATTGGCTTTGGAGGTGCTTACTTCAAAAATATCATTGGATTTATCAACTCCAAGTACCTCTTCGTAAGCATTCAAATTCAGTTTCCAATGCGATTTCACCCTTCTGTAATACTCTAAGGCTTCCTTGCGAGTAGGTTTGTCGCTATGTGCTACAAAGGGAACTTTGCAGATTTCAATTTTATCGAAAGTAGAAAAAAAGGTCATATTGGTAGGGAAATTATAAATAGAATTGACCAAACAGCCTTTTTCTACAATTAAATAAGTCATTCCTCGCTTTTCCGCTTCTATTCCACAAGTCAAACCGATTGGGCCTCCGCCTACTATGATGGTATCGTATATCATTTTTTGTTGTTCTAATTATAAATGTTGTACAAAAGTAATTGGAAAATGACATTTAAGGTTTATTGGAGGTAAGGAGTTTTATATTTTTTGTTTGAAACGATATAAAAAATACGTTCTTGTTTTGTGGCATCTTTTACGCTTTGTCTATCTTCATTATCAGTTAGTTTTGTGAATAAAGTCTAGTATTTTTATAAAAAAAATTCACTTTAAACTTTTATTTTTCATAAATGTTATACTTTTATGAATGCAAATAAGTTATTATAACCGAATTAAGTCTCTTTTTTGTGGAGAGTTAGTGAAAATTTATGCAATAATTCACTTTTAAATGAATAATTATGCGAAAATTATAGAATATGAAACATTTAAAAAAGTAACTTACTACTCTGTTTTGTTTGAGGAAGAGGAGCTTTGCGAAATGGATAAATTTGTAACCACATTTAGCGAAAGTGAAACACATTTAGAGGATTTCAACACCATTATATCCACCATCGAACAGATGGGTATAAAATCGAGAGCGCACCAAAGATGGTTTCGAGACGAAGAAGAAGCTCATGCCTTACCTCCTCCTACTGTTTTAGCCCAAAAACAATTTAATATCAAGAAAGTAGGTTATTTTACATTGCGACTGTTTTGCATCTGTATTAGCGACGAAGTAGTTATTTTACTCAATGGAGGTATAAAAGATGCTAATTCATTACAAGAATGCACGACTGATATTTATGCAAAATTTAGGCGAGCCAAAAAAATAGGAAAAGCAATAACAGACAAATTGAGTTATCCTGATGCAGATTTAATCGTAAATGGAAAATTCCTTGAAGGGGATTTTGAATTAATTTTATAAAAAAAACGCAAAACAATAAGAAATGCCAAGCCAACTATTCAGAAATGCACTTAAAAAAGTTCCTAGAGATACAAAGATTTTTGTAGGTAAGTCTATGGATATTGTTGAGCGTATTTATGAAATCATGGAAGCCAAAAACATCAATCAGAAAGATTTGGCAAAACTACTAGGCAAATCACCATCTGAAATCAACAAATGGCTAACAGGCTCCCATAACTTAACGCTTAAAACGATTGCAAAACTTGAAGCAGTACTGGAGGATGATATTATTTTAGTAGTGTCAGCGCCCAAAAAAGAAGTAGAAGTACCTACTCATAGGATTCAAATTACTTTTGTGGTCAAAAAAATAGCTGACTATGGGCTAGTTATGGATGATACTCCTACTAACCCGTCATTAATGCCGTCCTTTATCCATTCAAATCAAGTGAAGTTTGTACCAAATGAGCTGCCGCATACTTTTCTTGCTACCGTGCCGAATTTTGCTTTTTCGGCTCAAAAGCAAGCCATTTTTATAAAAAACACAAAAGAAGAACATGAGCCAACAGCTTTTTAAGGTAGAGGCTACTGCTATGATTTCGGCTCAAATCACGAGGTTTGAAGTACAAGGCAATCAAATGTTAGATAGAAATTTGATTGCGGGATTCGAGATAGGCAGTGCTACTAATATAGGAATAAATGAAGCGCAAAAAGTACTTCAATTACAACTGGCTTTAACGCTTCAAGCCATTGATAATCAGCAGAAAAAGTTGAATTATCAAGCGAGCATCGAAAGTCTTTTTTCTTTTTATGTAGATAATTTAGAGGATTTTGTGATTGAACAAGATAATGAAAAACTCTACCAGGGCGAACTCGCTGCTACGCTTGTAGGCATTAGCTACTCTACGCTGAGAGGGATGTTGCCTTTTGTAGCGAAAGGCACGCCTATTGAGCAATTTTTATTGCCGATTGTTAATCCTTCGCTTTTAATTCCTATTAATAACGAATAATCATTTATTTAAAACCATACAGATTTTGGGCTTGTCCAAAATAAAACTGTATGGTTTTAAGAATCATTTATAGCATTACCGATATTTTTCTGAATCGTATAAAATATCTTCAAAACGAGGCTTCGCTCCTTCATTTTCCTACTTCAATCGCTCAAATACTAAGCTAGAGAGTTCGCATTAAAAAGCGAGCAGCACTCGTTGATTTCATAGCGTAATGCTTATAGAATTTTTAAAAACACTAAAACAACCAGAAAAATGAAAAAACTAACGCTATTATTTGCTATTATAAGCATCATCGTGATGCAAAGCTGTGAAGATATTAATATTTCAGGCTTCGAGGCTGCCCAACTTAAATGGCAAAACCAAAATGCTCAAAAATATGCTTTTGATTACCGTGTCAGTTGTTTTTGTCCTTCTTATACGCCTGCTCGGGTAGTGGTAGAAAACAACGTCATTGTCGAAATATTAGACGTGAATACGGGCGATCCGCTTGTGAATCCTAATGATTCAAATATGTTATTGATTGATGATATTCCGTTTGTGTTTAAGACTGTCGAGGGTTTGTTTGATGAAATAACGGATGCTCAAAAAGATGCGGATGCCGTAGAAGCTACTTTTGATGAGACTTATGGTTTT
>CALOED010000029.1:0-17386 GCA_942492005.1 uncultured Saprospiraceae bacterium | reverse complement strand
CATAAGTCACCGTCAAATCTACGCCTGTTCCTACTTGGTTAGGCGCAGAAATACCTGAGCCATCTACGTCTTGTGCAGCGAAAAAATCACCTTCATCTCCTGTAAACGTCGCACTAATAGTAGCTTTATTTGTGATGCCGTAATAATCCGTAGTAGAACCAATTTCGGGCCCGTGAGAAAAAGTAGGCATGATGGTGTTTTTTGAACCATCGAATTTTTCTTGAAATAGGATGGCAACTGGAGTTGTGTTTACTTCTACGCCAGCACTCCACGTTGTTGCTTTGCGGGTGAATACTTTAAAGAAATATTGCGTGCCATTCGTCAAACCTGTCACGGTGACGCTTGTTCCTGTGCCTTTATACACCGCAAATTCGCTACCGCCCAAATCCGTGCCATCGCCAAAGTTGGCATCTGCCGTGTAAGCCGAACCATCGCCAGAAGGCGAATTGGTGACAGAAGAGCCGCTTTTAGCTACTACTAATATTTCATCACTACAAGCAGGTAAAGTCCAACTAATGATGGTTTGCGTATTTCCTAATGATGCGCTTTCGTTGGTGACGTTGGTCGGTGTCGTACAATCAGTCGTGGCATTTCCAGTCTCTTCCACTAAATGGTAGCAAGTATTCAGTGTATTATATTCATATACGGCAAAGTGGTAATTGGTAGCTTCGGCTAAGTTTGAAATAGAAATGTTTCCTGTAGCTGCGCCAGTACCATTGGCTACGCCATTAAATATTACAAAATTGCCCGTTCCTATTTGGTCGCCACTGCCAAAAGCAGCATTCGCCGCATAAGTATTGCCGCTAGTTGGGTCGGTATCCACAGGGCCGCCCGCTTTAGCCAATACTATCACGCCGCCGTCTCCATTTCCTCTAGTGAAAGAAATATCTAAAGTAGTGTTTAAGACATTGGCAGTCGCAAAGCCATTAGCTTGCGTTGTAGGTGCGGTACAATTGGGATTAGGTACACTAATATTGTCAAATTCGCCCAACTCAGTGCCACCGCTTGCATGATGAAACGAACAACCAAGGTAGATTAAATCCGATGCGGCGAAATCTGTGTTAGTTGCAGTGCCTTGCGAATGAGAATTGTTGAGCGTAGCAGGGTCGGCAAAACTGCCGCCATCATCTCTTACAAATAATTCCCATTCGTTAGATGAAGTATTATAGGTTACTCTAATGCTGAGATGTTCATCTCCAAAATCTGCTGCTCCTGCAACAATATTCGTAAGATTGCCAGCAGCGTCAATACCTCCTGTAAAAGATACTAGCGTGACATTATCGGTTGCTCCTGATTGTCCGAGTACTACGGCATATCCATCTCCTAATGTAATATCCGAATTAGTGCTACCGAGCGTAAAAGCAACACCGTAAGAACCAGATGCTACGCCAGAAGGGTTGGTTCTGGATTGTCGCATATTAAATTGCCAAGTCATAAGGCCCGTTGCGTTGTTGTAAGTCGTTTCAAATAAAGCATTTACATCCTGATAAACGTAGTCGATGCCGTCTGTGCCGCCAGTTGTTATTTCTAATTGATTAGAAACAATCGAAGCATTTTCGGCAGCGTCGGAACTAGCCTCCGTCCAGCCATTGCCAACGGTTGCATTGTCGGCTCTCGTAAAATCGTCAAGCGATTGTTGTCCGAAAACAAGGGTTACGAATAGTAGTAGAGTGAATGTTAAATTTAGTTTTTTCATGTTGAAATAGTTAAAATGATTTTGTTTGTTCAAAAATGTGGTTCTTTGACAATTTTTGCCTGAAAGGTAGATTTTATTCATCCAATGGTGGCTTGCCCCATTGCCTCGACTTACTCAAAAGCAATGGGGCAAGCCACCATTGGATGGTTTGGCAAAAATTGTCAAAGAGCCAAAAATGTTTAATGTTTATAAAATAATTGTTCCGCCTCAACTTAAACATAGCCATAGAATGGCATTAAGATACGGTGGTCTTTCAATTTTTTTAATAAAAAAATAAGTGTGTAAACCTCGTAAGGAGACTCTTTCGATTAGTAGTAGATATGTTGCTGCAATATTTAACTTGAATTTTAGCAAAGCTAAAATAGTTTATTTGCAAAGAGTATTTAAAAGACGCTGCTTTTGTCAAATGTCACGAAAAAACATTATATATTGAAAAAATAAATTTATAAAATTGATTTATTAATAATATAGAAACATTAAACTCTTTTTATTAACATTGAGATAACCTAAACTTAAAAACAGCCATTGTCCTTTTAAGTATAAATAGAGCTTTATTTAACTGACGGTTTGAGATTAAAGTTTGGAGAACGATAGACAAGCAATAAAAAAGGTAAAGATAAAAGTATTTTTGCATTCAGGAAGTTGGAGGGTTTTGAGAAGGAATTAATGCTTTAAAGGCTGTCACGCCAAAGGCGATTTTATAAATATGAAAAAGCATTATACCTTATTGTCTTATGCACGAATAAGCATTTGTTTGAGCATTTTAGATTAATTCTTGACTTGTAATTCTCGTTTATCTAGCCATTTTTCTAAAAACATTCGAGTAGCATTTTTTTGATAAATCCATTTTCCTACTACGTCGAGGTGTGTATCATCATCAATCGTAACGAGTTGGGCAAGGTTAGGTTTTATTTGATTGAGTTTTTTTACGAAAGTCTCCGATGCACTGTAATTAACGTAGCCGTCGCAAGTGCCATGAATGGAAAGAACGGGCGTATTTTCATTTTTTTGAATATAATTAATTGGATTTGCCAAATGAAAGACGCTATCCATCGGAGAGCCTGCAAAGTCTTTTACGGCAATGCTATTTGCCATTTCATCCAAGTTGAGCGCACCTGCTAGAGCTATAAAGCAGTCAAATTTGGAAGGAGAGATACCTATTTGACTTAGGTTTTTTCTATCATATAAAAGCAGTGCTGCCAAATTGCCGCCAGCGGAGTCGCCTATAAGTAAAAATTTTCTGCGTTGGAGGTTTTTGGATTTCAGAACGGCAAGTGCTTTTTGCATACCTAGATTTAAATCCTCTCGCATTTCAAAATATCCATGCGTAGGCGCAAGACGATAAGCGGGCATAACAACGGCATAGCCCCTATTTACAAAAAACTGGGCAACAGGACGATATAACTCTGGGCTACCCGTGTGCCAGCCGCCGCCGTGTAGGAAGTAAACGATACCTTCTTGTTTGACTTTGCCATCTTTGGGTTCAAAATACAATAAATATTGGCGAGCATCTCGACCAAAAGGATACCGCTCTTCGGTCATTTGGCTCACGTTTACTCGTTGGAGTGCAACATAATGGTGTGGAAGGCGGAGGGTTTCGTGTACGAAGTTGCCATTTGGAATCAGCCAAAGGCAAAGTTGATAAAGCCACAAGCCCACAGAAAAGGAGAAAAGAAGAAGATGTAAAATGCGTTTCCACCTACTTTGCTTTTTTGATGCAGCACGTCTCTTTTTGTAAATGACAAAAGCACTTACAATTGTAAAGATAGCGAGTAACAAATAAAGTATGGTAGAGAACATGACTTGATTATGGAAGCGTTAGTGCCATTCAATAGCACTAACGCTTTTAGTTAAGTACAAACTTAGATTGCTTTGCATTTGGTCGCCAGCCATGCTTTTTCTTCTTCGTTTAAGCGTGGCGAGAGTTTATCATATACTTCTTGCTGATAATCATTGTACCATTTGCGCTCGCTGGCTACGAGCATACTCACATCAACTAGGCGATTTTCCAACGGGCAAAGCGTAATGGTTTCAAATTCTAAAAACTGACCATAATCGGTCTCTTCTGCTTTTTGAGTAATGATGAGATTTTCGATACGAATACCAAATTCTCCTTCTTTATAAAATCCCGGCTCATTGGAAGAATACATTCCTGCTTGCATTCCTACGGCATATTTTCCCGAATTGCCAGGCCCAATGCTGTGCGGCCCTTCATGCACATTCATAAAAAAGCCAACGCCATGCCCTGTGCCGTGACGGTAATTCAATCCGTATTGCCATAGCGGCTGACGAGCCATTACATCGAGTTGATTGCCCCTTGTGCCTTCTGGGAATTTCAAATTGGCTAAACCAATATGCCCTTTGAGTACCAATGTGTACATTTTGATGGCTTCTTCGCTAGGCGTGCCGAGTGCGAGCGTGCGAGTAATGTCCGTAGTGCCATCAAGGTATTGCCCTCCAGAGTCTATCAAGTAGATGCCATCAGGATAAAGTTCGGTATCGGATTCGGGCGAAACTTTGTAATGAATAATAGCTCCGTTGCCCTTATAGCCAGATATGGCAGGAAAACTATCGCCCACAAAAGCGTCTTGTTCTGCTCGAAACTCATGCAAGCGGTTCGCCGCAGAAAGTTCTGTAATGCGTTCTTTGCCTACATTTTCTTCTACCCATTTGATAAATCGAACCATCGCCACGCCATCTTTTACCATTACTTCCCGAAGCCATTGTTGTTCGGTTTCGTTCTTGATACCTTTGAGTTGCTGCGCAATGGAATTTCCTCTAGCCACTTCACAACTAGGAGGCAAAGCGTCACTGAGCCAAACGCTGGTTTGCCCAGAGGATAATAAAATGGAAGTATTTTCTAAGCCAGACAAATAATCCGTTATATCATTATAATCATGTAGCTCAATGCCAGTGTTTTCTAAATTGACTTTGATTTCGCTAGATACTTTCGAGGCTTGTATAAATAGGTGAGTATTGTCCTGACCGATTACAGCGTAAGCATACGTTACAGGATTGTAATTGACATCGCTGCCTCGAAGATTGAACGTCCAAGCCAAATCATCTAAAGCCGTAATGAGATAATTTTCTACCTTTTGCGATGCCATTTCTTTACGAATAGCACTTATTTTGTCGGCTCTACTCTGCCCGGCATACATCGTAAAATGCTCAAAAATAGGCTGTGCCGCTACGGCAGGGCGACCCTCCCAAAGCCCTTCAATGAGGTCAAGGTCCGTTTTAATGTTGATATTTTTGGTTTTAAAAAGACGCTTCATAGTAGCGAATTGGCTGATAGAGAACAACTTGCCATCAATACCCACTGTGCCGTTTTGAGGCAAATTATCGGCAATCCATTGGATGTATTCTGGATTGATTTGCACCTCTAGCTTCATCATCTGAATGCCAGAGTCTTTCAGTTCTTGTTCGGCTTGCAAGAAATAGCGTCCATCTGTCCAAAGTCCAGCAAACTCTTGAGTAACCACAATAGTGCCATTAGAGCCTGTAAAGCCCGAAAGCCACGTCATACTGCGATAATGTTCCGAGAAGTATTCGCTTTGGTGAGAATCCGTATTAGGGATGATGTAAGCGTCAATTCCTGCTTGCTGCATACTCGCACGGAGTCCTTGTAATTTCTTGTTTTTCATTACGTTGAAATTATTTGTTAGATAAGAATAAGTAGTTATTCGAGATAAGAAGTGATTTTATAATCAATATGCTATCTTTATGAATGACTAAGTAATGATAAAAAATAAAACATTTGTTTTAGAGGCTATTGTTTTTATAAGGCTTGGGAGGTAAAACATATTCGAGCATTCCATCCTTTTACCATTCGTAACCTTAGAGCCTGAATAGCATAAAAATAGTAGAATTTTTTAAAATTCACATCAAAACCGAATGAGAGTCTAGTCAGAGGTTTCGTTTAATTCTTCATTCCACAATAAGAGACTTCCAAAAAAGGCAACAAAATAAGTGCCTTGTTGGCGTTCAAACATACTCTCTGTAAGTAAGTTTAGGAAGACCAAAGCCAAAAAAATACAGAAAATATAATGCTCTCGTTTCCAGCTTTGAAACCAAGCACTAACGCCTCCAGTCATAAAAATCAGTAAGCCAATAATGCCGATGCTTAGCCATGTTTCGAGATATTGATTATGCGAATTTTGATTTTTTTTCGCTCCTTTTGAGTAGTCGATTTCGTCATAAACAGGTCGTAGAATATCTTTTGTATCTCCCGAGCCATAGCCGATAATTGGCGATTTTTTGATGGAAGTCCAAGAGGCTTCCCATATTTTTAATCGAACGGTTTGTTCGCCCGAACTAAGCGTTTGAAAACGTTTGAGGGCATTATCACTAGCGTATAAGCTACCAGCGTTTGCCGCCAATGTCAATAATAAAAGAGCTACTCCAGTAATAAATTTGCGTTCTATGATTATTTTCCAAAGAAAAACAACGCCTAATTCTACTACAATAGTTGCCAAAATAGCCATGCGAGAAGCGAATGCAAATAAGGCATAGTGTGCAAATATGGCAGCTATAATGTAAAGCCATCGCTTTGGAGAAGAGGGGCTAGTTATGATATTTTTTAATAAAAAGAAAAGTACAACCGAAAGGTACATCGAAAAATAAATAACATTCATATAACTATTATGATGCACTAAACTTCGCAATGGTTCAGCGTCTGACAATTGAACGTAGTGAATATAAATAGTAAAGACAAAGCAACCAAAGGTCAATGCCCAAAGCACGATATTTACTACTTTTTTGGAGTATTGAGCTTGGCTAAAAAGTAAAATGGGTACAACTAATAATGGTAGTTTGGCTTCTAGGTCACTTCCCCAAGTGGCTAAATTTTGTGAGTACAAACCACTGATTAGAAACAACAAAAAATAAAGGATAGCAGAAAGGGCAAACCAGTTTTTTTGAACCTTATGAAGATGTAAGTATTGTTTATTAATAACCCAAAATATAAGATATAATGCTATTGCGCCTTGGCTAACTTGGGGTAAGAGCGGCAAGAAAAAAGCAAAAATAGGTAGTAAGATATTGGGTTTATAGTTGAAATTTTTCAGTATTTGCTGCATAGTTTTTTATTACGCTACGATTA
Organism: uncultured Saprospiraceae bacterium; assembly: GCA_942492005.1. Lineage (GTDB taxonomy): Bacteria > Bacteroidota > Bacteroidia > Chitinophagales > Saprospiraceae > CAKZLL01. The sequence goes on along the minus strand of CALOED010000029.1, from coordinate 10,589 downwards.
GACAATATTCTGGAGTTGTGTAGAAAGTTTTACAATCATATATATTATTAAACATGAACTTAAAACTGACTGTTTACACAATTCCTACTCAAAACCAGTACGTTGCATTTTGCACCGCACAATTTTTTTAGAATAGAATCTATTTTTTATAAACAAATTTTTAAGCAAAAGCACAGAGGTGCTTTTATCGGGGTGCAAAAGTAAGCATAATGAAAATATTATTTCAAAATATTCTATAATTCAATATTCTACAATATTCTTTTCTCAATTTATTGAAAACAACTTAAATTTGTAATCAAACAAGTGATATATGTCGGAAAGAAACATACTCAAGGCTTCAATAGAATACCTAAAAGGAATTGGACCTCAACGTGGAGATTTGCTCAAAAAGGAATTGAGCATTTTTACTTTTGAGGATTTGCTCCTGCAATTTCCGTTTCGATATATTGACAAAACGCAATTTCATCGCATTGCAGATATTGACGAAGAAACCGAAAACGTACAACTCAAAGGCGTACTCCGACGCTTAGAAACCATAGGCGAAGGGCGCAAAAAAAGGCTAGTAGGTCGTTTTCGAGATGCTTCGGGAGCTATTGATTTGGTTTGGTTTAAGGGGATTCGGTTTGTAGAAAAAGACCTTATTATAGGCAGCGAGTATGTGGTGTATGGCAAGCCCAATTTTTTTAAAGGCTTCAAAAGCATTCCGCATCCTGAGATAGAAAAAGTCAGTACCGACAACCTACAAGAAGCCGCTACACTCGAACCCGTTTATTCGACTACCGAAAAGCTAAGAGCCAAATGGCTCGACGCAAAAGGACTTCGAAAGATTAAAAAAAATCTAATAGAAAAACTTTTGCCCGAAGATTTGCCCGAAAACCTACCAGAATATGTGATTCAAAAATTGAAACTCCCCTCTCGCTATCAAGCGATGAAAGACATTCATTTTCCGCCTGACCAAAAAGCCTTGCGATTGGCTCGCAATCGGATGAAATTTGAGGAATTATTTTTTTTACAAATCAAAATCTTACAAACCAAAGGCATTCGGAAAGAAAATTTTAGAGGTTATCATTTTCAAAAAATAGGCGATTATTTCAATGGATTTTATAAAAAATTACCTTTTGAACTCACTAACGCCCAAAAAAAAGTCATTAAAGAAATCCGTAAAGATGTAGCGACCAACCGACAAATGAACAGGCTGCTGCAAGGCGATGTGGGCAGCGGAAAGACGATATGCGCACTCATGACCATGCTCATGGCGTTAGATAATGGCTATCAAGCCTGCCTCATGGCTCCTACCGAGATACTAGCCCAACAGCATTATAATAACCTTACCGAAGATTTGGAAGGTTTGGGTATCAATATTGGCTTCCTTTCGGGGAGCGTCAAAGGCAAGAAAAAACGCAAAATACTATTGGATGCCGTCGAGAATGGAGAAATTCAAATCTTAATCGGCACGCACGCTTTGATAGAAGACCCCGTGATTTTTAAAAATTTAGGAATAGCTATCATTGACGAACAGCACCGATTCGGAGTGGCGCAACGTGCCAAACTTTGGAAAAAATCCAAACCTTATCCGCCACACATCCTCGTGATGACGGCTACGCCTATCCTCGTACTTTAGCCATGACGGCTTATGGCGATTTGGATGTTTCGGTAATTGACGAAATGCCGCCCGGCAGAAAACCCGTTAAAACGCTTCACAAAACCGAAGCACACCGCCTCCGAGTCTTCGGCTTTATGCGAGAACAAATCAAGAAAGGGCATCAAGTATATATCGTATATCCGCTGATAGAAGAATCCGAAAAGCTCGATTTGAATAACCTGATGGAGGGCTACGAGTCTATTTCGAGGGAGTTTCCGATACCAGAATACCAAATAAGTATCGTGCATGGCAAGATGAAACCTGCCGATAAGGATTTTGAAATGCAACGTTTCGCTCGCCACGAAACCCAAATTATGGTAGCAACTACGGTAATAGAAGTTGGCGTAAATGTGCCAAATGCAACGTTGATGATTATAGAAAACACCGAACGGTTTGGGCTGGCACAACTGCATCAACTGCGAGGAAGGGTAGGCCGAGGCGGTGGCGATGCCTATTGTATTTTGATGAGTAGTTATAAATTATCCGCAGAGAGCAAAGAGCGCATCAATACAATGTGTAATACCAATAACGGTTTTGAAATTGCGGAAGTAGATATGCGATTGCGAGGCGCAGGCAATATTACAGGCACACAACAAAGCGGTATGATGCACCTTCGTATTGCCGACCTCGTGAAAGATGGAAAAATATTAAAAACTGCAAGAGAGATTGCTAAAAGGATAATTGAGAATGATTTGAAATTTGAACGACCCGAACATCAAGCCATCAAAACGTATTTGGATTCTCGCAAAGATGATTATAAAGGCTGGAGTCGGATTAGTTGATAGGAAATATATTTTCACAATACCAATTCAAGTATATTCTGTATTTCTAATGGATTTTAAAAATAGACTTTGCTTTGCAAAATCCTGTTTTTAAAAAATGTATAGTAGTATGAACTTCAATTTTAAAACAAAAAGAATAAAGCGTAATTTCGCAAAATATTTGAACAAGTAACGAAAATTATACAATTCTTAATTTATAAATATGGAATTTTTAAAAACACTAGGGTTGAAAGACCAAAACCTTGGCACAAGTACGGGCAACGAATGGATAGGTAGAGTGGAAAATGGAAATTTGATTGACTCCTACTCGCCAGTAGATGGCAAACTCATTGGGAGTGTTACGCAGACCTCACCCGCCGAGTTTGAAAAAATAGTCACTACGGCTCAATCTGCGTATAAGGTATGGTCAAAAATGCCAGCTCCGCAGCGTGGCGAAATCGTAAGACAATACGGCGAAGCATTGCGCAAATACAAAGAGCCGCTTGGGCGTTTGGTCTCTTACGAGATGGGCAAATCGCTTCAAGAAGGCTGGGGAGAGGTGCAAGAGATGATTGATATTTGCGATTTTGCAGTGGGGTTGTCTCGTCAGTTGTACGGACTCACCATGCACTCTGAGCGACCAGGACACAGAATGTATGAGCAATGGCATCCGTTAGGCATTGTAGGTATCATCTCGGCATTCAATTTTCCAGTGGCAGTTTGGTCATGGAACTCGATGATAGCCATGGTGTGTGGCGACGTTTGCATTTGGAAACCATCCGAAAAAACGCCATTGTGTGGCGTGGCGTGTCAAAACATTTTGCAAGAAGTATTGGCAAAAAACAACTTGCCCGAAGGCATTTCTTGTTTGATAAACGGCAACCGCTTGATAGGTGAAATGATGACCAAAGACGCTCGCATTCCTTTAGTATCAGCTACGGGCAGTACTCGCATGGGCAAACAAGTAGCGGCTACGGTAGCAGAAAGGCTAGGGCGTTCGTTGCTGGAATTAGGAGGCAATAATGCCATTATTGTAACGCCTGATGCGGATATTAAGCTCACGATTATGGGCGCATTATTTGGCGCAGTAGGTACTGCTGGGCAGCGTTGCACGACTACCCGCCGCCTGATTATTCACGAAAGTATGTATGATACGGTCAAAGAAAAATTAGCAAAAGCCTATGGTCAATTGAAAATTGGCGACCCATTAGATGCCAATAATCACGTAGGCCCGCTAATAGATAAAGATGCCGTAAAAATGTATCTCAAAGCGATAGAACGAGTGAAAGCCGAAGGCGGTAAAATGATTGTGGAAGGCGGTGTTTTGGAAGGCGAAGGTTACGAAAGTGGCTGCTACGTGAAGCCCTGTATTGCGGAAGCGAGCAATGATTTTAGTATCGTCAAACACGAAACTTTTGCGCCTATTCTTTACTTATTGAAATATTCAGACTTTGAAGAAGCTATCCAACAGCAAAACGATGTGCCGCAAGGTTTATCGTCAGCTATTATGACTAATAATTTGCGTGAAGCAGAACGTTTCTTATCCGTTGCTGGCTCTGATTGTGGTATTGCAAACGTAAATATTGGGACGAGTGGCGCAGAAATAGGCGGCGCATTTGGTGGCGAAAAAGAAACTGGAGGCGGTAGAGAATCGGGTTCGGATGCGTGGAAGGCATATATGAGACGACAAACGAATACTATCAATTACACGACCGATTTACCTTTGGCGCAAGGAATTACATTCGATTTGGATTAAATAATAAGGAGCGAAAATTCTAAATATTTGTAAAAATAAAGGGACTCACTAAGTGTGAGTTCCTTTATTTTTTTTGAGAATTTATAGTTTTTTATAAACTAAAAATTTACTAAAAGTTTAATTTTCAAGGTTTTATCAAAAAAAACTAAAAAATAACTCTATAATTCTATAAATGATTTTCATCTGAATACACATTCTTATTTTTTTACTTAAATTTGGTCTTTATCGTATTCAGGGCAACTGTATAACAATTAAAAATAACTTTACATTTTATAAATAATTAGCTATTAGAGAGTGTGTAAAAATAATTTATAACCATCATTACTGTAATGAAAGATGGTAAGGAGAATTTTAATTTTTGCTTGTTCCTAAGCTACTTTTTTAATCTACCTGTCTGCTGACAGGTTTAATTTTAATTGAGAACTACGCCTAATTACTATCAAGAAAAACGCCATGCAAAATGAAATTGGTAAATTCTGCTGTAAGTCTTTATTTTAAATCCCGCTACCATAGAATCGAAAGGATGATTAATCAACCTTTTGAAACACAAGAGTTGATATTCAAAACTTTGATTGAAACCGCTAAAGATACAGAATGGGGTCAGAAATATGGTTATCATTCTATTCAAAAAGAATTAACTTTTCAGGAACGTGTGCCTGTGGGCGATTACGAATCTCACAAACCTTACATCAATAAAATGATGCATGGAATGTCTGATATTCTCTGTCAAGGGCAAGTGAAATGGTTTTCAAAATCATCTGGAACAACCAGTGATAAAAGTAAATATCTTCCCGTTTCGGATTCCGCTCTCAAACAAAATCACATGAGAGGTGCGAGAGATACACTGACTATGTATCATATCAATTATCCGAATCCGAATATTTTTGATGGCGATTCTATCGTTTTAGGCGGTTCTTTGGATAAGTTCAAGCCTTTCCCTAAAACTAAGTTTGGCGACGTTTCTGCTATTATGGTATCTAATATGCCGTCGTTTTTTAGGCTGTTTTATACGCCTTCTCACGATGTGGCATTACTGACAGAATGGGAAAAAAAGCTCGACCTAGCGGCCCAACAGGCATTGAGTAGGAATATTACAAATATGGGCGGTGTTCCTACATGGAACTTAGTCTTGTTTCGTCGTATTTTAGAATTGAGTGGCAAAAAGAACATCCTTGAGGTGTGGCCCAATTTTGAATTGTACATTCACGGCGGTGTAAACTTCGAGCCATATCGAGCGCAATTTAAAGAACTTTTGCCATCAGATAATGTAAAATATCAAGAGGTGTATAATGCGTCAGAGGGTTATTTTGCAGCTCAAATGCGTCCCGAAGACGATGATATGCTTTTGTTTTTGGATAATGGTATCTATTACGAATTTGTGCCAATGGATGATTGGGGAGAGGGAAATATGGCTGCGGCAGTGCCTTTAGAAGGGGTAGAGTTGGGGGTGAATTATGCGATTTTGATAACTACTAATGCTGGACTTTGGCGTTATCAGTGTGGCGATACCGTAAAATTTACTTCGAAGCATCCGCATAAAATAAAAATTACAGGACGCACAAAGCACTTTATCAATGCTTTTGGAGAAGAAGTAATGGTTGCCAATACCGATAAGGCAATCGCTATGACTACCGAAACGATGAATTGTACCGTTGAAGAATACACCGCCGCACCTGTATATATCGCAGGGCTAGAGGGCAGAGGAGGACACGAATGGATTATTGAGTTTGGGATAGCTCCTAAAGATGTAGAAGCTTTTGCAGACCTTTTAGATAAAAATCTACAAACGATTAATTCGGATTACGAAGCGAAAAGGTTTAAGAGTTTGGCTCTCAATAGGCTAAAAATCAACGTTGCGCCAAAAGATACTTTTCTGGACTGGATGCGTTCAAGAGGAAAGTTTGGCGGACAACATAAAGTGCCTCGCCTTTCTAATAATAGAAAATACGTAGAAGAGATTTTAGATTTTATAAAGAAAAAATAAAAAAAAAGTCAGCGACGAATTAATTTTCGTCGCTGACTTTTTTTATAAGACATAATATATAACTCATATTACGTGATGGGAATATGAGCATAAATAAATTCTAAACCCTTTTTACAATTTGAGCAGTAAGCTCGCCTTCCGATACTATTTTATCCGCTACATAAGCCGTACCTTTCATCACTACCATTCCTCTACGAATAGGCTTGAGCAGTTCCATTTTTATAATCAGAGTATCGCCCGGCAATACTTTAGCTTTAAATTTTACGGCATCTATTTTCAAGAAATAAGTATCCCAATTATGTGGGTCTTCTACGGTATTGAGTGCTAAAATGCCGCCTGTTTGCGCCATAGCTTCTATTTGAAGTACGCCTGGCATTACAGGGTTATTCGGGAAATGGCCTCTAAAAAACGGTTCGTCGTAAGTAACATTCTTAACGCCTACGATTTTTTTGGGTTCCATTTCTATAATCTTATCTACCAACAAAAACGGGTGACGGTGCGGCAACATCGCTTCTATCTCCACCGTATTTTTGATAGGCGTTTTTGATGGGTCGTATTTCGGAAGTCCGCCTAGTTTTCGATGTTTGTTATACATCTTTCGGATGATTTGAGCCAATTCCGTATTGGCTTTATGCCCTGGCTTAGTCGCTACTACTTTTCCTTTTATTGGCACACCGATTAATGACAAATCGCCAACTACATCTAAGAGTTTGTGGCGAGCAGGCTCATTAGGAAACTGCAACTCCGTCGTATTTAAGATGCCTGATTGGGTAATTAAAATATTATCCACACCTAATTTTTGAGCTAATCCGCTCAACTCGTCTTGACTCATTGCCCTATTCGCTATTACAATAGCATTTTCAAGACTTCCTCCTTTTATCAATCCTTTATCCAGTAATGCTTCTACTTCGTTGAGAAAACCAAAAGTACGGCAAGGCGCAATTTCTTTTTCAAAAGCCTCAATATTAGCCATAGAGGCGTATTGCGTGCTGATATAAGGCGAATTATAATCCACAAGCGTGGTCACTTCAAAGCTATCGGAAGGAAAAACGGTAATTTCTGCGCCAGTCTCTGCATCTTTGTAAGTAATGGTTTCTTCTATTTCGTAGTAAGTGCGGTCTTCGGATTGTTCTTCGATGCCAGCCGCTCGAAAAGCATCCATAAAGGGTTTGGCACTGCCGTCAAGAATCGGTATTTCTTCGCCATCTATTTCTATTGTCACATTATCAATTTGCAATCCTGCTAGTGCTGCCAAAGCGTGTTCTACGGTTTGTACGCTGGCACTTCCTCTAGTTAGCGTTGTGCTTCTTTGCGTATCGCTTACGTTTTCGGCAATGGCCGAAATAACAGGATGGTTATCCAAGTCGGTACGAATGAAAGAAATTCCACTATTTGCTTCTGCAGGTTTGAAAGTTGCGGTTGTTGAGCTTCCAGTATGTAATCCAACGCCTGAAAGTTGTACTTCGGTCTTTAATGTACGTTGCTTCATTTATTTTTTCAGTTGATTGAGTGAGAAGTAAGGATTAGTAAATAAATAACCTATGCCCTAAGTTTTGAAAGATACTCAAATGAAAATGAGATGGCAAAGATAAGCCAAATTTTAAAAAATGGTAAACTATAAACACTAAGATAGTTTTTTTAGCTGTTTTTCCAACTCCCTAATACGTTTTTCTAGCAGAGGCAATTTTTGAAAATATACCTGTGAGCGCAAAAAACTACTGTATCCGAAGGCAGGAGAGCCGTACCACGCTTCATTTGGCGAAGTAATAGATTTGGCGATTCCGCTTTGCGCTTGAATTTTTGAACCATCCGCTACGGTAATATGCCCTACGATGCCAACTTGTCCGCCTACGATGCAGTTATTACCTACTTTGGTACTTCCTGCAATGCCTGCTTGCGCTGCAATAGCCGTATTATTGCCAATTTCTACATTATGAGCTATCATAATAAGGTTGTCGAGTTTTGCGCCAGCCTTGATGCGAGTTGCGCCCATTGTCGCTCGGTCAATCACGCTATTTGCCCCTATTTCCACATTATCTTCTATAATCACGACGCCTACTTGTGGCATTTTTTTGAAAGACCCATCCTCTTGTGGCACAAATCCGAATCCATCGCTACCAATAACGGCATTGGCGAGAATCAAGCAATTGTTCCCAATTTCACATCCTTTATAAATCTTTACGCCAGGATGTATTTGAGTGTTTTCTCCAATTTTTACGCCTTCCCCAATAAAAACTTGCGAACCGATAGTCGAATTTTTGCCGATGCTCACGCCTTTAGCAATATGACTAAAACTGCCAACATTCACATCCTCGACAATATCAACAGCAGTATCTATAAATGCCATTTCGTGGATATTGTCCGATTGATTGTCTTGTGATTCGCTAAATTTTTCTAAAAGTATCCGAACCGTTTCATAGACATTATCTACCCGAATAAGCGTAGCCTCAATTGCCTGTTTGGGTGTAAAATCCCTACTGACGAGTACGGCAGAAGCCTTTGTAGTATATATGTAAGGTTCATATTTGGCATTGGCAAGAAAAGTAATACTCCCTGCTTGCGCTTCTTCTATCTTGGCAGGTTGTCGAATAATCACATCCGGATTACCTACTACCTCGCCGTTTACCATCTGACTGATTATAGCTGCTGTAATTTCCATACTGCAAAACTAAAAAATGCTCGTTAAGTTATCGTTAAATAGGTCGTCTTTTATGCTTCCTTTCTTTTTTTACTTTACAATAAGGCAGTATAGCCGTATTTTGTAAGAGTACATTTATAAAAAAAATTATCACGATGAAAAAAATATTACAATTATTCATTATATGGAGTGTGACGAGCAGCACTCTTTTCGCTCAAAATATTCCAAACGCTGATTTTTCAGATATTTATATTGGAGGCATTGATAGACTTCGAGATTGGGGCAATTCGGACGGCTGCACTATCTCCGAACCTTTTGCGCTTTTGTATTATGTGGGGCTGGATTACTCCACGCCTGATTATCATATCATGCTTCGCACCAAAACCGATACTTCGGGCAATGTTACGCCTTCTTTTCTGTTTTCTTCGAGCATCAATTTTAGTTACAATGCGGGCTGCAATGAGGATTTTATCTATGTTGGACAACCATTTCCACACAAGCCCGATAAGATGCTAGGCTATTATAAATTTAGAAACGACTCGCTATTGACCAATGATTTTGGAACTTGCACCGTTATTTTGAAAAAGTTTAACACGACGACGCAAGTAGCCGATACGGTTGGTTATGGTTTTGCTCAACTCACACCTACGCCTACGGATACCGTGTTGTATCCTTTTGAAGTAAATATTCAATATTTTTTACCAAATCTCACGCCCGATTCGGTGGTGGTTATCTTCTACTCAACCGGACAACAGCTAGCTGGAGGTGTTTTAAGTTTAGATGATTTGTCTTTTGATTTTTCGTCTTCAACGAAAGATTTTTCGCCTCAAACGCATTTTAAGGTATTTCCAAACCCTACATCGGACTTCATCCGAGTTTCCAACAGGGCGGCTAACAATAAAGAAACGCAGGTGACGATTTATAATACGAATGGACAAACGCTATTGGAAGATGTTTTTTATACTGAAAAAAGCATTTCGATGGAGCGTTTTTCTGCGGGCATTTATTTTATAAAATTACAAAGTGCGGATAATCAAGAAGTGTTTAAAGTAGTGAAAGAGTGATTTTTTTGTAAAAATGTAATCTATTGCTATACAAATTATAACTTCGTATCTTTCATTTTTATTTATCAACCATTTTAGAACAAAAACATGAAAGGACTTAATCGTATAGAATTAATTGTGGGCGGTATTTTGGTGCTTATTTTTTTGGTATGGTCGTTTGACACTTGTTCTACTTCCAATAAAAAATATCAGCCACAAGAGCCTGCAAAACAAGAAGAACCTAAGCCACAGGCGGATAATAATACAAACCCTAATCAACCTGCGGCTAATAATGATGCGGCAAATCCTACTCCTGCGCAACCTGCCCCCGTGCCTGTGCAAACTGCTCCTACTTACACCATCGTTTATGTTTCTACGGAAAAACTAAATATGAGAGACAAGCCATTTTTGAGTGGCAGCCAAATCGTAACGGAGTTGAGAATCGGTGATGAATTATATTATTTGAATAATAAATCGGAATATAAGGCCAAAATTACTCTTGATAATATTCCTTATGAAGAGCCATGGATAGAGGTGCAAACGAAGGACGGAAAGAGAGGATGGGTCTATGGTGGCGGTATTCGATTTTATAAATAAAATAGGTTTCACGCAGAGACGCAGCGAATACTTTTCCATCTCTGCGTGAAATCTAAATGATTATAATTTTTCCAAAAGGAAATTGGTCATTTTAGTATAAAGGTGGATTCTAGCGTTTCCGCCATAGATGCCGTGATTGCGATTTGGATAAAAATATGTATCAAATTG
>CALOED010000028.1:0-7799 GCA_942492005.1 uncultured Saprospiraceae bacterium | reverse complement strand
TGCATTTTATATCGTTATACCTGTTTGTTGCCTGCAAGGCAGAGGTTGTTATAAAAAAAAGAATAATTTTTATCTAAATAATTGCGCTTGTTTTACTAAGTACCTGGACAGATTTATATATCCAATGGGTTTCAACCCATTGTGAACTAATTGATTGAAAAACAATGGGTTAAAACCCATTGGAGAGGGCCAGTTATTTACAAAATAATTTTGTCCGACTACTTAACAGTCTCAACTTATTTATAGTTGTTTTATCTGGTTCTTTAACATAATTAAGCCACAAAGTAATCATTACTTTGCGGCTCAATATATTCAATAAGATTAAGAATTTTCATTGATTTTAGACTATTCTTTTGCCTTTTTATAAAAAAAACACAAGGACTAATTATTGGCCTTAATCTCTATGGTCATGGTCTTTATGTTTTTGCTTGTGCTTCTTTTTATACTTTTTGTGTTTCTTTTTATACTTGTTTTTGTATTTATTACTCTTACCGTGGTTGTGCTTACCTTTTTTTATCCTAATTTCTTTCTTCTCCTTAATAACAATTGTTTTGTGAATACAAGAAGAAAAGGATAGCAGACCCACCGACAAGATGAGCATCATGATTACTATTTTCATAGCGTTGTTTTAAATATTTAAAAAATAAAGCGTTAGGCACACGAAAAGAATAAATTTACGATATTCAAAGAGATAGATTTTGCCTTAGGCGAAGAAAAAAAAAACGTAGCATAATGGATTACGCCTAGCTTTTTTGATGAAGAATAAGGCTAAAAAAAGCTATTGAATAATGTAAGGTTATTTTGGAGTGTGCCTTAAATAGTTATATGTTTTTACGAAATCCTCTTAGTATTTGTTCCGAATATTGGACATTACTTTCTATTTTTATTATCAGTTAGTTATGTAATAGGATTTAGTTTTGTGAATAAAGTCTATTATCTTAATTCTAATAACTAAAAAATACACCTAAATATTTTATTTCACCTCTACGATTAAACAACAAACGCTTATGACTTTAGAAGCTATTATCAAACGCCTTCACCAACTCGCTGACCCCGAAAAAGTACTTTTCAAAAAGAAAAAATACGGCATAGTTGCGGAAAATGCGCTCGGAGTATATCAAAAAGATTTAAACGCTCTGGCGAAAGAAATAGGCAAAAAAGACACGGAGTTGGCTCTTGCGCTTTTTGATACGGGGATTTATGAAGCTCGGTGTTTGTGCAGTAAGGTGCTTCATCCGAAGCAACTCACGTCTGATTTGATGGAAAAATGGGTAGTGACTTTTGAAAATTGGGAGATTTGCGATTCGTTTTCGATGGGCTTATTTGCCAAAAGTGCTTTGGCTGTACCTAAGATAAATGAATGGGCAAATCGAGAGCGAGAGTTTGAGCGCAGAGCGGCTTTTGCAACAATGGCAGCCTATTGTATGGCAGATAAAAAAGCGGACAACGGGGTTTATGAGGCTTTTTTCCCTTTAATTGTAAATGCTTCGGAAGATGATAGAGTTTATGTCAAAAAAGCGGTAAATTGGGCATTGAGAAGCATTGGCAAGCGCAATATTGATTTGAATAAGCGAGCGATAGAAGTAGCGGAAAAGATTTTGAAAACAGACCACAAAGCGGCTCAATGGATTGCAAAAGATGCGTTAAGAGAGTTAGAGGGCGAAACGGTTAAAATTTTGGATTATCCAAGAGCAATTTATCGTCCATAAATTGAATCTAAGCTATATTAGGGATATGATTGTCTATTGTTTTGTGAATTTATAACAGAATTATTTACATTTATAGACTTCACATTTCAAAAATTATAATGGAACAAGAAACCGTACAAACTGGAGATGTCTTACAATTGCCCTGCCCTGCCTGTGGCGGAAAAATGCACTATTCGGCAGAAAAGCAAAAAATAGCTTGCCAATATTGCGGCTATACCGAAGATATAGACCGAGCAAATGATTTAATCGTAGAAAAACCTTTGGACGCTACCCTTGTGGCGGCTTCTACTTTTGTGCCTGAAAATCAGGGCAAAAAGGTATTTGATTGCGATAATTGCGGCTCAAAATTTATGATAGAATCCACCGATGTGGCGGTGAATTGCACTTTTTGTGGCTCTAATAATGTCAATGTTGAAGCCTTTGTGCATCGGTATATTCAGCCTTCGGGCATCATTCCGTTCAAAATAGCCGAAAAGGAAAGTTTGGAGCTTTTTAAAAAATGGATTCGCAAGGGGCTTTTTCATCCGAACAAGCTCAAGCGAATGGCTAAAGTCGAATATCTACACGGCATTTACTTGCCTTTTTTTACTTATGATGCCAATACGGTAGCGAACTGGAGCGGTGAAGCAGGTTATCATTATCAGGATACGCAAAGAGTGTATGTAAATGGTGAATGGAAAACGCAAACCGTCACCCGAACTCGTTGGGTGCCTAAAAGCGGAACATTGCGCCATTTTTTCGATGATGTGTTAGTAGTGGCTTCTAATGGCTTGAAGCAAGATGAAATCACGGGCGTGTATCCATTTTTATTGAAAGAAGCAGTGAATTACAATCCAAAATTGCTACTAGGCTGGGAAGCGGAAGTGTATAGCCTGACGCTCGAAGAAGGCGCAGGAGTAGCCGAAAGGGTAATGGATGCGGAGCTAAAGCAGTTGGCAGCAAGGGAACTTGGCGGCGATACGCAGCGAAGGTTGAGAGTAGTTTCCAAAAAATTTGACAAAACCTATAAGCACATTATTCTACCGATTTGGTTGGCGACTTATACTTATAATGAAAAAGTGTATCACTTCATCGTGAATGGGCAAACGGGCAAGGTGAGCGGCAAAAAACCACTATCGTGGATAAAAATCGTTTTGGCGGTTTTGTTGTTTGCGGGCTTTTTGGCTACGCTTTACTACTTGCGAGAGTCGGGCGTATTTGCGGAATAGGACAGGACAAATATTTATATAAAAAGGCTCATTCGTTTTGAAAAAAAATGAATGAGCCTTTTTTAATAAATCACAAGATATTTTACTCTACGCTTACTTCTGCTGCTTGCAGCACATCCAAAGTGCCGCCATCATTTCTATTCACAAAAGCTACAACGTGGCAATTTTCTGTTTTCCAACCATCAGGAATCGTATAAGTAAAATTGAAGGTATGGTTCGTATTTGCGCCCACATTCGTACCCACTACATCGCCTCGATAATTCGTGGAGATAACATCTCGCAAAACGTGTTTGTGCTTATAATCGCTAATTTCGCCGCTCAACGACGCTTGAACATCTACGATGTTATCTTCTGTAATCAACACCGTGATATTGCTATTTCCTGTTACTTCTTCAAAGAAAAACAAATCGGTATCTACGGTCAAAACCCTCGTAGTAGGGTCGTAGTTTTTCGTTAAATCTACCCTCACTAGGGGAGCTTGCTGCAATTCGGAAGAGATATAACCCGCCCAATCATTCAAAAATACTTGCCTTTCTTGTTCGCCTGGAAACTTTGTTCGGTTGATAACCGCCGCAGGATAGCCAACTGGGCCAGGATTTGGCGCATTCAAATAAGGTAGTAAATTGTTGCCGTCATCCGTTCTGAAATCGTAATTGCTGTGTGGGTAAGGGTCTGCGAAAATACCTCCATGAATAGATACCGCAATGAGTTTGTCGCCATGAATGGCTTTTAAGTCTTCGATTTTGGAGCTTCCCTCTGGGCAGTTTACACACCTTGCGCCAGTAAATTCTTCAATGAGTACTACTCTGTCCGTTTCGGTCAAAACGATTTTGGGCCCGAGTTCAGTACAGGAAGAAATTCCAATAAATAGAATAGCAATAAGTAATATATGTCTTTTTATCATCATTTTTCGGCTTTGTATTTATAAAAAATAATCATTCAAATTTCGATAAATTAATAGAGACTTAAAAATAAAACCATTCTAAAGTCTTTTAATTGCGTGAAAAGTAAGCAATGATTTTTTAATTGTAATAAAAAAACTATGACGAATCAAAGACAAAGGAATGATTATATTTGAGTTGTTGTCCGTTTGGTTGTTTAAATATTAGGATACGGCACAACATTTGAGCAATTTTTATTGGGGCAATAGAAAAATTAAATTTATTTTAAAATATAAATCCCCAATACTCTTTTATTTTAATGTGAACATCCGAAACAAAATGCTTTTTTCTATGAGAATTCTGACAATTTTAGCCTTAACTATTTTTATAAGCACATCGGTCATAGCTGATGGCATCAAATTTCATAAAGGCGATTGGTCTTCTGCTTTAGCAGCCGCAAAAGCGCAAGACAAATTGATATTCATGGACGCTTACACTACCTGGTGCGGCCCATGCAAAATGATGTCGAGAGATGTATTCCCTAATAAAGCGGTAGGTGAGTTTTTTAATAAAAACTTCATCAACGTCAAAATGGATATGGAAAAAGGAGAAGGCAAAACGCTCGCTCAAAAATATCGGGTGAATGCTTATCCGACTTTACTGTTTATAGATGGTGATGGCAAAATAGTACACGTAGATAAAGGGATGAAGCCTGCCGACCGCTTTTTGAAGCTAGGCAAATTTGCATTGAATAAATTTGACAAAAGCGGAGAATATGCTCAAATGTACGAAAACGGTAAACGTGATGCCGATTTCTTGAAAAAATATGCTTACGCCCTCAAACGAGGCAATAAGCCTTTTGCAAAAATAGCGAACGAATATCTTCAAACTCAAGAAGATTTTACAACGTCTGACAATCTTAAATTCATTTTTGATTTGACGGCTTCTGCGGATTCTCGTATCTTTAGTCTGATGACAGAATACAAATCTGCCATTCTCAAATCTACGGACTACGACGAAGCCGACTTTAAGGAAAAAGTGGTAGAAGCTGCACTGAATACCGTGCAAAGTGCAGTAGAGTTCAAAACAGAAGATTTGCTGAAAGAAGCTAAAACGGCGGTCAAAAAACACGCTAAGAGCGAATACAAAGCCTTTGCACTCAAAGCGGACATGAAGTATTATGGTGGCATAGGCGATGAGCAAAAATTCTTGAAAGCGGCTAATGGCTACGTGAAAAAGTTTGCTAAAAGCAATGCAGTAGAACTGAATAAGACGGCTTTGGAAGTTTTGAATGTATGCAAATCGGCTACGGCTTTCAAAAAAGCAGAAAAATGGGCAGAAAAAGCCGTGAGCAATGGCGGACGTGCGGAGTATTACTTGACTTATGCTAAGCTATTGATGAAGCAAGGCAAGAAAGATAGTGCTATTCAGGCGGCTAAGAAAGGCTATTCGGTAGCTCGTGAGAACCGAGAAAATACGACTCCTTTTGAAGTATTGATTCGAGAATTAAATCAAAAAGTATAATATATAATGGTCTTTAAGCCATCTTGTTTTATTTTTAAAGCAGTGACTTAAAGACGGCAACGAGTATTCTATTAAGTATAACAAAGTAAGGATTGCTTTCTCTGAAAAGCACCCTATAAATTGAAAACTACTGGCTAACTGCCATTCATTCCGAAGGTTGTTGGTTAAGTCAAAAAAGTATTTTATGAAAAATTATTGGTACATTCTGTTATTTTGTTTTGCATTAAATGTATCCGTAGCACAACAAAACGGTATTCAATTTAATGAAGATAAAACTTGGGAGCAAGTATTAACTTTAGCAAAAGAAGAAAATAAAGTGGTCTTTTTGGATGCTTACACTACTTGGTGTGGGCCTTGCAAAAAGATGACAAGGGATATTTTTCCGTTAAAATCCGTAGCTGATGTTTATAATGAAAAATTCATCAATGTAAAAATGGATATGGAAAAAGGCGATGGTGTAAATGTCGCAAATCGTTACAATATTCGTGCTTTCCCTACCTTATTATACGTCAATGCCGAAGGTGAGGTAGTGCATAGAGTAGCAGGCTATCAGAACGAAGCACAGATGTTGCAGTTGGCAAAAGATGCTTTTGACCCATTGTCGCAGTTGGCTACTCTGAAGAAAAAATACAATGAAGGCAATCGAGATGCAAATTTCCTTTTCAAATATGCTTATGCGGCTCAAAAAGCATTGGAAGACAGAAACTACACGAACGTTGCCAACGAATATTTAGAAACTCAAACAGATTGGGGAACGACGAAAAACATGAAATTCATCTTGGATTTTGTGACTCGTACCGATGCTAAAATGTTTGACTACTTGATGGAACATAGAGCGCAATTTGAAGAAACATTTGATAAAGTAACCGTTTCTCGCAAAATTAATCGCTTGGTGAGTACTCGTATTGACCAGCTTTTGAGCATGAAAAACAATGACGATGCGCTTATTTTTGATGAAGCACTTGAATTATTCTCGAAAGTAAATCCGGGCGAAGGAAAAGCAAGAACGGCTAGTTTTAAAATGACGTACTACCGTCAGGGCGGAGACCGTTTGAATTTTGCTAATGCTGCCGTGGAGTATGTCGAACTCATGCCTGAGATTTCTGCCGACGAATTGAGTGATATTGCTTGGACGTTCTATGAAGTCATTGAAGATGAAGCATTGCTCAAGAAGGCATTAAAATGGTCTAAAAAAGCCTTGAAAATGCAAAAAGACGTTTCTTACTACGATACTGTTGCTTCTTTGTATTTGAAATTGGGCAACAAAAGAAAGGCTAAAAAATACGCTAAAAGAGGTATCAGATTTGCAGATGCAAATGATGAAGCTCACCCGACTTTAGATGAATTGCTCGAAGCAATTAATATGTAAATAACCAAATATTTTTATTTAAGTAGTCGGACAAAATTATTTTGTAAATAACTGGCCCTCTCCAAAGGGTTTTATCCCTTTGTTTTTCAATCAATTACTTCACAATGGGTTGAAACCCATTGGATATATAAATCTGTCCAGGTACTTAAAATGCAGAAAATGTTGGAAATTTCCAGCTTTTTCGGCTTTTTTTTGTGCAAAAAATATAACTTTTGAGTTGAATTTATATCGGGTGTTTTTTTAAAATATCATTCCTAATAAAAATAATTTTAAAACCATACAGATTTTGGACAAGCCCAAAATCTGTATGGTTTTAAGAAAATAATTAGAACGCTAGAGTTAAAATTTTAGGTTCAGGTTTGGGTTGTCGATTTGCGTGTATGGTTTTAAAGGGTTGTGTAAAAGTCGGTTTCAAGTTCATATTCACTAAACTTTTTGGCTCGGCAAATATCCCGATTGGCAATAAAATTTAGTAAATATATTAAGCCAAATAATGAAACCAAAGAAGATTGTCAGGATTCCGAAGATTATCATTTTAGTTTAGGTTTACATTTTGAGTGTGGTTAAAAAAAACAAAAAGGCTCAACCGTTTTCATAACGATTGAGCCTTTCTAATTTTATAACACACACAAGTGACTAATAGAAACGAGTTCTATTATCCGTGATTTTAGCTTTATCTTTCATAGCTCCAAACAATCCTTGAACCATTGAAGTACGAGTTTGAGTGCTGAGATTTTTCTTAATTTCAGCGTAGTCGGTCAAAGCACCTGCTTCGGATTTGTAAGTAGGCTCTACCATAAATACGGCATCGTTACCTTTCATAGCTTGAGAAACTTTGTTGAGTTCCAAGTTGAAAATTTGACCTATCACTCTAGGTTCATTTCCCATACCTTGTACGAAAGATTGAGAGAATGATACTCCGCTTGCCTCTTGTACACTTGACTGAAACTGCGCTGCTACACCATCTAAGTTGTCTCCAGCTTTGATTTGTCCCATGATTTTCTCCGCCTTTTTCTCATTGCGCACCAAAGGCTCTAGTTCTGCTTTAACGTCCGCTACGGCAGGCAATCCTTTCGGCTGCTTCGATACCATTGCTGCTACTACAAAC
>CALOED010000027.1:0-3655 GCA_942492005.1 uncultured Saprospiraceae bacterium | reverse complement strand
AGAAGCCGAATGGGAAACACGCTGCAAAAAACGAAACAAAACGACAACCCTATTCTTATGGGGCAACGAGCAGCAAAAAGAGGGTAAATACAAAGCCAATTTTTGGCAAGGCAGTTTTCCTTATTTCAATGAAGTCAAAGATAATTATGCGCTGACCAATCCCGTTGGTGCATTTGGAGAAACGCCCTTAGGCTTGACCGATATGGCAGGCAACGTGTGGGAATGGTGCGAAGACTGGTATCGCCCTTATTCTGATTATGGCAAGCCTTTTCAGCCAACTGTTGATAGCGAAAAGGTGCAACGAGGCGGCTCTTTTCTCTGCGACCCTGCGGTTTGTTATGGTTTCAGAACGACCGCTCGCTCGCATAGTACGCCCGAAAGTTCGCTGTATCATGTAGGATTTAGAACGGTAAAGGATGTGGAAACAGAATGACTTAGCCACGGAATTGCTTCGCTAGTTTCTCCACCATCGCCATGATAAAAAAGCCATGTACCAAATGTTTTAAAAACATCTCGTACATGGCTTTTTAATCCTGTCAGACCATAATTAGCTTACGAAGTTGGCTTTTCGGCAGCAGGTAAAGAAGCGTGATAATCTTGCGCAATGCGTTGTGCAAAAGTATTCATGAGTTCCAATACTCGCTCACGGCTCTTCGATTTCACTATCAAACCAACGTGATAATCCTTATTCATGCGCCACCAGATTTCAGGCTCTGGAAACATTGAAGTATCAGGATGTTTTTGCCTTGCCAAAGATACAATCAAGCCACTATAATCATTCACCACTTCTGGAAACTGATAAGGCGTGTTTGTCGCTTTTGCTACCTCTAGTTTTGCCCATTCTGCCCAGATATTCACCTCCGAAGATGCTTCCACCATTTCTGCAATATGTGCGCCACCTACTCTCGAAGCCGTTTCCAAAAAGTAAAATTTACCATCTTCGTTGGACTTGATAAACTCCGAATGAGAAGCACTAAAGTTCATACCAAATGCCTTCATGAGCTTCTTATTCGCCTTTTGTAATGCCTTATCATCCTTCGAGCCAAATTCTACCGTTACCGTTCTGAAAATGCCGCCGCCGTGTGCGACATCCATCGGCGTATTCAAATATTCAGACCCTCTTTGGAATACAACTTTGCCATCTACCGTGATTGCATCGACGTGAAAAACAGAGCCAGGTGTGAATTTTTCAATCAAGTATTCGTGGCGTTCATCGCCAATTTCGTTCAACAATTTCCACAAATCATCCGCACTGTGTATTTTTTTGATACCGACGGCAGAAGCCTCAGAACGAGGTTTTACGACCCACGGAGCAGGCTCTTTTTGAGTATATTCGTGGATTTCAGCATCATTGAATAATCCGCTAAAAGCAGGAACAGGAATCCCCGACTCTTGCGCTTTCATCCGCATTGCCAATTTATCACGGAAATAGCGGTGCGTCGTCTGTCCCATGCCCGGAATGCGAAAATGCTCCCTCAATGCCGCAGCCTTTTCCACGTCAAAATCGTCTAATGCTACGATTCTATCAATCTTTGTAGAACGCATCGTATAAGCCAAACCATTCACGAGGTGTTCCATGTTCCAATCGTCATTCTCGTCTGCTTCCATATAGAAATACTCATCAATGGAATCATGTACTAGTTTTCGCCTTTTTAGCTTTTTGCTAGTCAATAAAAGCACTTTTGCGCCAGTAGCTTTACACGCTCGCAAAAATTCTTCTCCTTTAAAATAACTTGCAATACAAAGAAAAGTTGGACTTGTTGTCATGTTCCGAAATTTTATTTTTTTACCTAAAAGTCATTGATTATCTAAAGCTAATGTATCTACAAAGGTACTATTTTAGGTTTTATATTTAAGCTATTGTTAATGAAAATAAATGGTAAATTAATATAGAATTAATGTTAAAATTTCCAAATTTGGTGTAGCTTTTTCAAACTGTATAGCCTTAAAATCTTACTATCTGTCTATTGTGTTTAATATTTTTTTGTTTTGTATGGTTTTAAAACTTACGGATTGAAAATGATAGAAAAAGAGAGTTTTTATTTTAATTTTCAGGGCTAGACTTAGCAATCAGCCAAAATTTGTGTTTTTTACTGAGTTTTGGCTGATAATGAAAGAAAGTGATACCGTATGTAGAAAAAATAAATAGTCCAATTTATTGCTGTGTTTCAAAAATAAGTTAATCTTTTCTCCCCAATGCTGGCTTGCCCCATTGTACTTTGGTTTTCAATGTAAACAAGGCAACAAGCTACCTTGGAGTATATAAACAAACTTTTGAAACAATGTATTTATTGGTCAGAAATGAAGTAACGATGGATGATTTATTTGGAACTGAAATCTAAAATATTCGTTTACGGATATTCTATAAACAGCTTGTCCTTACAGGATACCGTTTTTGCGCAACATCCGTTACTAATATTAAAACATTCAAGAACTTATCTTATTATTGTATTTAGACAGGCATTTTTGAAAAATTAATAAAAATAAAATCCATGAACGAACAGCCTTTTAGCACCACGTTTAAGCAACTCTCAGATATTAAAAAAGCTATTGGTCAGGAAGTTGGATTGTCGAAATGGATGACCATTACGCAAGAAAGCATCAATACTTTTGCAAAAGTAACGGAGGATGAGCAGTGGATTCATGTGGATGAAGGGCGGTCAAAAAAGGATTCTCCTTACGGAACTACGATTGCTCACGGCTTTTTTGTCTTGTCTTTGGTTTCTAAATTTTCGTATGAATTGATACGAATAGAAGGCGTAAGCATGATGCTGAACTATGGTTTGGATAAGGTTCGTTTTCCAAACGCCACGCCTGCCAATGCTGAATTGAGGGCTAGACTTTCGGTAATGGACTATATGGAAAAGCCGAATGGCGCACGTTATAAGATGAAAATGGTTTTTGAGATAAAAGGACAAGAAAAGCCTGCTTGCGTGGCAGAAATTTTGGGACAAGCAATTATTTAATTTATTAGAAATATCATGAAAGTAAGACAAGGCGAAGAACTGAACGAAGGTGCATTGAAGCAATTTTTATTAAAAAATGAATTGATTGAAAATGCGGATAGTCCAATAGAAATCAGTCAATTTTCAACGGGATTTTCTAACCTGACTTATCAATTGAAGATTGAAGAAAAAGCGTTGGTATTGCGTCAGTAGCCCGTAGGTGCTATCAAGCGAGGGCGATATGGGGCGTGAGTTTCGAGTGCTGACGGGGCTGAATAAAGGCTTTGCGAAAGCTCCAAAAGCCTACGTTTATACGGAAGATGAGACTGTGATAGGTGCGTCATTTTACATCATGGAAAAGATAGAAGGCGTTATCCTTTCTGCTTCTACGGCTCGAAAAATGAACGTTTCAGCTTCCGATTTTCCGACTATTGCGGATAGTTGGATGAATACTTTTGTGGAATTGCACCAACTGGATTATAAAGGGCTTGGCTTAGAAGATTTGGGAAAACCGAACGGCTACGTTGAGCGGCAAGTCAGAAACTGGGGCAAACAGTACATGAAGGCAGCGACCGAAGATATTCCGGCAGCAAAGGGCGTAATGCAATGGCTCGATGCCAATCAACCGACGGAGTATCAGCATAGCTTGATACATAATGATTATAAGTATGATAATGTGGTTTTTCCGAATGGCAACTGGGGCGAAGTGC
>CALOED010000026.1:0-15631 GCA_942492005.1 uncultured Saprospiraceae bacterium | reverse complement strand
AATAAAAACAACTGTGTTATCTTCAATCGCTAACACAGTTGTTTTATAGAATAACTAGATTACTAATGATGACGATCAAAACCATGACCACGACCACGATTTGGTCGTGTCACATTTATGTTAAGGTTACGTCCTTTCCAGTCATTTCCATCAAGTGCTTGAATTGCTTCATTACTTCCACTTTCCATTTCAACAAAAGCAAAGCCTCTTGGTCTTCCTGTTTCCCTATCGCTCACTAATTCTACAGAAGTAACTGCTCCATATTCTTCGAATAATTCTCTTAACTCATCTTCTGTTGTAGAAAAAGCTAAATT
Source organism: uncultured Saprospiraceae bacterium (assembly GCA_942492005.1). Taxonomy (GTDB): domain Bacteria; phylum Bacteroidota; class Bacteroidia; order Chitinophagales; family Saprospiraceae; genus CAKZLL01. Next base: position 15,317 of record CALOED010000026.1, on the reverse strand, counting down.
TCCAACAAAAATTTTCATAATAATTTCAATTTTATTATTAAAAATGAACACAAGCTATAAGGCTATATTAATCTGCCCGTTCTTGTGATATATCACTGCAATAATTGCTACTTTTTCAGAAAATGACTATCGTATTTGTTGCAAATGCTTGTAGATTTGATACATTAAGTAATCTATCAATATGTAAGTTGCGGATAGCTAAATAATATATTCTTTTTGAAATATGAAATATCTAACCTAGCAATAATGTCTATTTTATCCCATCCTTGTTCTACGCAGCTCTTCAGGAGACATTGCCGCCATTTTCTCCCTCATATAATCAATACACTCTTCTCTAGTACCTTTAAAGCCCTCTTTCTCCCATTCTAATGGAGCTTCTCTCATATCTGGGTAAATACTAAGTTCGCCTGTCTTGTTCTTAATAACGGCATAAATCATCATCTTTCCTTTGATATAATCTATGGTATATTCAACAGTCTCCATATCTCCATAGTCATCATCAAGAATTTCAATATCAAATGCTTTTTCAAATGCCTTAGCTAACGTTGATAAATCTATCCCTAAGTCATTTTTAATATTTGAATTCATCTCAATTTTGGGTTTAGCATCGCCTAAATTATCACTGATAATTTCCATTACTTTAGCTTGAATTTCTGTATCTGTCATTATTTTAAATTTATGCTTTATGTGTGCTTTTGCAGTCAATAAAGCTGGAATGATTAAAAAATTAGTCAACTATTTACTAAACAAGTTACCAAATAAGAAATTACCTGGCGTAATATCGCCTGTAAAAAATTCCTCCATGCGTACTGTAAACTCTTTTCTATCAATAGCACCATCATCATTCACGTCCATCACAAAATAAATAGCATCAGCCTGTTCGCCAAAGCCTAAAGCATCCGCAAATCCTTGAAACTCTGCTGCTGTAACTAGATTATCTCCATTGGCTATTGCATCAAATAAAGCATCTACCCATCGAGCAAAAGCTCTTGACTTCATCGCACCTGCTGCCCATGCTAGAAATTCTTCTTGCGTAACGGTCTTATCTTTATCTTTATCTCCATAAAGTTTCAGGCTCAGCCACCAGCGTTTAGCCGCAGTAGCAGCGTGTTTTAATTTGGCTTCATCACCATCGGTGACCATATCAGAAAAGATTTGCTCAAAATCTGTTTGGTCAATCGTCCCATTTCCATTTTTGTCGAATAGGCGGAAAAGGGATTTGAATTTGAAAGTTTGAAAAATACTTAACATAAGTGAAATTTTAGTTTTTAAAAAATTAGGTATTGGACTTTAGTTATCCGCTACTTATATGGTATTTCGCCGTGATAATAAACATTACAACCTAAAATGACTATAAGAAATGTTGCAAATACTATCACTTATGATACATAGTTAAAAAATCATCTGTGTAAATAGTTGATTTTCAATAAAATTTTTAACAATAAAAAATCATCCCAAAACCTAACTGATTATTTCTATTATCTCTATTAGCCCTAAAATGTATCATAAGTGATAGTATTTGCAACATAAGTGATAGTGGAAATAAGGAAAAGATGATACGTTTGTAGAATTGTTTCCCGTATTTTTAAAAAGAAAAAAGGGAAGATTTCCTAATCATTATTTTACTAAAAAAATCAAATTATTATGACAGTAGAAGAAAGAAAAAAGATGTTTGATGCCATTGATAAAAATAGCAATGGTACGATTGAATTTAAAGAATGGTACAAGCATTTTGATGCTATTACTACAATGAGAAAGGCGGATTCGACAATGACACCTGAGAAATTATTAGCATTGTACAAAAAGTATGAAGGCGATAGCAAAGGCGTTAATTTTGAAGAATATTCAGCTTTTATGGATGATGTGTTAGGGCCAGGAGAGTAAGAGATGGTTATTTTTAGAATGATATAGAAATTAAAAGCCGTCCTCTCACCAAGAGGATGGCTTTTTGTTAATCTAACTTAAACTCTTGTTGCCAATCATCTTTTTTGTCCCATTTGGGCTGCTGTTTTTTATGAAAAATATAGTTTTCGATAACCAAAACATCCATTTCAGTACGCATAAAACAGCGATAAGCATCTTCGGGGGTACAAACGATGGGTTCGCCTCTCACGTTGAAACTGGTATTAATAACCGCTCCAATGCCCGTTAGAGACTTAAAAGCCCGTAACAAATTCCAATACATAGGATTAGTCCCCGAATGTACAGTTTGTATTCTTGCCGAAAAATCAATGTGAGTAATAGCAGGAAGGGTAGAACGTTCGTAGTATAATTTCTCTTTGATGGAGAGTTGATGGTAATTATTGGGCAAAACATTCCTGATACTCTCCCGAACAGGGTGGACGAGCAGCATATAAGGCGAAGGAGCTTCTGTTTTGAAATATTGAGCCACATCTTCCGCCAACACAGAAGGCGCAAAAGGGCGAAAAGACTCCCGATATTTAATTTTCAAATTGAGTTTTCTTTGCATTTCGGGGTTTCGAGGGTCGCCAAGAATGCTTCTTGCACCCAAGGCTCGGGGGCCAAACTCCATTCTGCCTTGCATCCAACCAACGGCATAGCCATCTGCAATATGCTGTGCAACTGTCGGAAAGAGGCTTGCACCGTCCATGCGCTCAAAAGGAGCATCGAACTTTCGAGCCATTTTTTCAATATCGGAACTGGTGTAGGCTGGCCCCAAATACGAACCCTGCATACCATCTATACCGTCGCTGTCAATGCTTCGTTCTTGTTGGAAGTAAATATGGTAAGCTGCCTGTGCTGCGCCCAAAGAGCCGCCTGCATCTCCTGCCGCAGGCTGAATAAATACCTTTTTGAAAATGCCAGCCGCTTCTATTTTTCCATTTGCAACACAATTGAGCGCTACTCCGCCAGCCATACAAAGGTTGTCGGCACCTGTAATGTCTTTGGCGTGTTGAGCCATTTTTAATACAATCTCTTCTGTTACTTCTTGTATGGCGTAACCCAAATCACAATGTATTTGTTCTAAATCGGCTTCGGGTTTGCGTTTTGGAATGCTGAATAGTTTTTCCCATTTTTTATCCGCTACCATTTTTAAGCCCGTAGCATAGTTAAAGTATTTCTGATTGAGCCAGACCGAACCATCTTCGTGTATCGTAATGAGTTCGGAAGTAATGAGTTTTTTGAAATGCTGCACTTGCTCGCTGTTCGGGTTGCCATAAGGCGCAAGTCCCATGAGTTTGTATTCGCCAGAATTGACACGAAAACCCAAAAAATAAGTAAAAGCAGAATAAAGCAAGCCTACACTATGCGGAAATTCGAGTTGTTTAATGATAGTAATATCCTTTCCTTCGCCTAAGCAGATAGAGGCAGTTGCCCATTCACCAACGCCGTCAATAGTAATAATAGCCGCTTTTTGGAATGGCGATGGATAAAAAGCACTAGCCGCATGAGAAAGATGATGTTCAGGAAAGAGGAGTTTTAGTTGTTTTTTATCAAAAGGTTCAATTGCTTTTAGGCTATCGTAGATAAGTTTTTTCAAGAAAAATTTTTCTTTGAGCCACACGGGAATGGCTTTGATAAAAGAGGCAATTCCCTTTGGTGCAAAAGCGTAATAAGTTTCGAGCAGTCGCTCAAATTTTAATAAAGGTTTGTCATAAAAGGCAATAGCATCGAGGTCGTCAATGCTTACGCCAGCATAATCAAGGCAATACTTAACGGCATGAGTAGGGAAGCTATCGTCGTGTTTTTTTCGAGTAAAGCGTTCTTCTTGTGCTGCTGCTATTATTTTTCCATCTTGAATAATGGCAGCCGCCGAATCGTGATAAAACGCAGATATGCCTAATATTTTCATACATTACCTCTTTTGATATAAAAGCACAAACTAATGAAATTTAAAGGTAAAACTCAAATTAAAAAAGCTCAACCTATGGTATAAGGTTGAGCTTTCTATAAAAAATAAAGCGATTAGACTATTCCGCTTTTTTGGTTTTCTTGTCTTCTTTTGGTTTATCCTCTTCCGCAGCAGCAGGAATACCCAAGATAATTTCCTTGATTTTAGCTTCTATTTCGGTAGCTACTTCTGGATTATCTTTTAAGAAAGTCTTAGCGGATTCTCGCCCTTGTGCGATTTTTGGCCCATTATAGCTGTACCATGCACCGCTTTTCTTAATAATATCATAATCCACCGCCAAATCTAAAATTTCACCTACTTTGGAAATACCTTCACCATATACAATATCGAACTCAGCAATACGGAATGGCGGCGAAAGTTTGTTTTTAACAACTTTGACTTTCACGTGATTACCTACTACGTTACCTTCTTTGTCTTTGATAGCTGAACCCGAACGGCGAATATCCAAACGCATTGAAGCATAGAATTTCAAGGCATTACCACCCGTAGTTGTTTCCGGATTACCGAACATTACCCCAATTTTTTCACGCAATTGATTAATGAAAATACAGCAACAACCCGTTTTGCCGATTGTACCCGTGAGTTTACGCAATGCTTGAGACATCAATCGAGCTTGAAGCCCCATTTTAGAATCTCCCATTTCGCCTTCTATCTCACTTCGAGGCACAAGGGCAGCTACGGAGTCAATCACGATAATATCAATTGCGCCAGAGCGAATAAGGTTTTCTGTGATTTCGAGTGCTTGTTCGCCATTATCAGGCTGAGCGATAAGCAAATTATTGACATCCACGCCCAAACTTTCAGCATAGAATCGGTCAAATGCGTGTTCTGCATCTATAAAAGCAGCGATACCGCCTTGTTTTTGCGCTTCTGCAATAGCATGAATAGCAAGAGTTGTTTTACCAGAAGATTCTGGGCCGTATATTTCTACTACCCGCCCTTTCGGAAAACCATTGATTCCTAATGCTATATCTAATCCCAACGAGCCTGTTGGTATAGTATCTATTTCTACTGATTGCTTGTCCCCAAGACGCATGATTGTTCCTTTTCCATAAGTTTTATCTAACTTATCTATGGTTAATTTTAGCGACTTGAGCTTTTCTTCGCGTTCTTTAGACATGACTGACGATTTTTGAAAATTGATAAAAAGGTTTGTATAAAGTTGTTTTGATAATCTTTTTAAACGTTTTGTTTATTTGATTACAAATATAAACGAAATATTTATAAAAGTCAATGGCTTAATCAAAAAAATTATACAAAGTGTTGCTTTCCGTGAATTTTAATATTTAAATAAAACGTTTTTGTTGAAATATGTTTCAAATATAAACCAAATTATTTCAAGTAAAAATAAAATGATTGATATTTATGAACTTTTTGTTTAAAAAGACCAATTGCCTCGTTGTATAATTTCTTTTACTTTGACAGAAATATCCTTAATAAATAAAACAGCTTTGCAATTTAAAAGTAACTAAAATACTTTTGTATAAAAAACTAAAAATACACTATTTTGATTATAGTTATTTAATCATTTGAATAACACCGATTTTAAGACCAAATAATGAATTAACCGACGGACGATATCCAAAAGTTGGGTGCGGATAACGCCAGTCTTTATCATTGATATCCACGGCTCCAATTTCCCAACGTAAGTTCGCCACTAATTTGGTGTGTTCATGGCTACGATACTGCACACCCCAGCCCAGCAGCAATCCTGCATCAAGGGGCTGAAAAAGCTCGTTGTGGCTATCAGGAGCGATAATTTCATTTGCAAAATCATTTTTTTCGGTCACAGCATCATAAAAACTTAGGGTTTCGCCTCTTCGCCTGTATGTGAGTTTTGCTTGGTGCAAAATTCCGAAATAACCCCCAGCTTCTATTGAAAACTTGAGCAAGGCATTATTTATAGAATAGACTCTTCGGTAATACATCGGCATCCGAAAGTAGCGCAAATCAATACTTCGTTGAAAATAAAAATCGGGGTCGTTTTCTACTTTCCAATCTTCGTGATTTTGACCTTGAATACTGTAATTCAATTCTAATCCGAAGGCATCGTTTTTATGGATGCTCCAAGCGGCATTTATCCCAAAACTATATGCTGGCGTTAGCAAATAATCATTCAGTCCGCTACCATAGTTATGCTCAAAAGCAATAGTAGAGCTATAAAAGCCCAAATTGAAACCAACTTGATGCGGCACAAAAATAGAAGTTTGGCAGAGAATAGAACATTGAAATAGGAGATAACAAGAAGCGAAAGCGATGATTTTTTTCATAATTAGCCTGTTTAAGGTGAAAGAAGAGGAAGAACGGTTAAGTATAAAGTTAATGGGAACTGTTCTAAAGAAATGTATTTTTGAAAAAAAATACGCATTTTAAAAATGAATAGTTTAGCTCGTTAATCTTGATAGCTCGGGGCGGTTTTGAATATTCTCGTTAATTGGCGGAAAAAAGTTGATTTTTTGGATTGGAAAGGGCATTTCAGCTCGAAGTTTTTTATTTTTGTTCAGATTTATACAACAAGAAAAACTCAAAAGATGATTCAACGTATTCAGTCTATTTATTTGCTCCTTGCATCTGCGGCAGCATTTGCATTATTCGCTTTGGCTTTTGTGAATGTCAGTGGCGATACAGGCAGCGTAGCCGCATTTTCGGATGGCGATTTTGATATTAATGACAATATGATATTAATGGTGATGGCTATTGTTTGTGGCGCATCGGCATTATTGAATATCTTTCTATTCAATAATCGTAAACTTCAAATGCGTATTGGTTCTATCGTTATTGTATTAAATGTGGCGTTATTGGCTTTGGCGGGCTTCTTTTTGTATCAGGCAATGAGCGGTACAGGTGCAGAATTAGCTCCAAATGCAGGTTTTGGAATGCCAGTATTGGCGGCTCTTTTTACTTTTTTAGCCAATCGAAATATTTCAAAAGATGAAAAACTGGTAAAATCTGCTTATACTCGTTTGCGCTAAAAGACGATGCAACTGCAATGGTTTGATAATTGAATTTAGCCATCAAACCATTGTAGCCATCATCCATTTATTTTTGATTCTTAAACCACACATCGCGTTGTGGAAACGGGATTTCAATCTTATCTTTTCTAAAACGGTCATCAATAGCAAAGCGAAGGTCGCTCTTTACCACTTCGATTCGCATGAGTTCTTTTGACCAAAAATTGACTTCAAAATCTAAAGACGAGCTGCCAAAATCTTTAAAAATTACAACAGGGCTAGGGTAGGGTTCTACCAACTCATGGTGATTCGCCACTTCGAGTAATATTTTTTTGACCTGACTTGTGTTGCTGCCATACGCCACACCCACCGTTACTTGAAAACGGGTAGCCTCCCGCTGACTCGTCCAGTTCACTACTTTTGAAGTGACGAGCTTCGAATTAGGCACTAATACCGTAATATCATCACGAGAACGCACATGAGAAACTCGGATGCCAATGCGCTCTACCTTTCCAATAGTGCCATCAATATCCAAAGTATCTCCTACCTCTACCGTGCGCTCCACAAGTAGCAAAAGCCCCGATACCAAATCATTGAAAGTGTGCTGGAGACCTAATCCAAAGCCAACTAACAAGGCAGCAGCACCACCCCAGATAAGCGTCAAATCAAAACCTAAAGCCTGAACAGCCGCAAGAATAGCAATGGTAAATACGACATACCTAACCACTTGATTAATGGCATATCTTGCACCTACATCTACTTGGTCACGCTCATAATAGGAACTCAATATCTGGTCAATAATCCAAATAACGACCCGAACTAGGAAATAAATCAATACGACATATACCAGATTATGCACTCGAAATACAAAGGCGTTATTTCCTGAGCCTACGTGAAATAACTCGGTATTGAGAAGCGTATCTATGTGAATGCCAAGCGTTTTGAGAGCCATCAAGAAAGCAAAACCGGTAATGATAATATTGAAAAAACGCTTGACGGTTTGTTTGTTTTCTTTTGAAATATTGAAATTTTCGTAAATTCCTTTCATCGCTTGCCCTATTGCCCAACGAAGCAAAAGCACAGCCGCAAAGATTAAGAATATGAGTAATACATTAATTACTTTCAACTCATAATCGTCGCCTACTCTCAGCAAAACTTGCTCTAAAAACTTAAAAATATTATTCATCGTTTTCTTATTGGATTAGATATTCGTTCAATAGACTTTATTCTAAAAAAGTTGGATGCTTCAAAATGCCAATGTACTGGTTTTGAGCAGTTTTGTGTGCGTCGCACACAAAACAGAATATTGTCTAACTGGTCTCGCCATTTTATGGATAAGACCTAAATCGTGAAGTGAAATTACACAATGAAAATGGAAGTTCTCAACTTTTTCTTGAATTATCTCTTTTTCAACTTCGGCTAGAACCAAAAAAAAACAGCTTAAAGCAAATCGCTCTAAGCTGTTTCAATATTCAACGTATAGATTTTAAAACTATCTATGATGATTTATTTCAAAATATTAATATCGTAAGTCGTGTAAGGAATACCAATATTTGCCTTATCAAATGCCTTTTTCAACGCTTCGTGCATATAAGCATATACTGGCCAATAATCATCGGGATGACAATATGGGCGCACCGAAAAATCAACAGAACTTGCTCCATGACCACTTACCGTAATGCCAATAGGAGGCGTTTTTAATATTTTTTCGTTGGCATCTGCCACTTCTTGTATGACTTTGCGAACCTGGTCAATATCAGCACTGTAAGCCACGCCAAAGGTCAAATCTAAGCAAATCAAACCCGCTGTCGAAAAGTTGGTCATTGCGCCGCTAGTTGCACTAGCATTCGGAATAATAATCGTTTCGTTTTCACGAGTAAGGATAATGGTATTAAAAATCTGAATAGATTTCACATGACCTTTATGCCCTTGAAGCATCACTAGGTCCCCGACTTTGTAAGGCTTGAAAATTAAAAGCATAGCTCCAGCAGAAAAGTTTTGCAAACTGCCCTGCAATGCTAAACCTATGGCTAAACCTGCTGCTCCTAATATGGCGATGAACGAAGTGGTTTCGATACCGACTTGCCCCGCAGCAGCTATTACTACCATCAATTTCAGGAGTACGCCAGCTAAAGAAGCTAAAAAAGGACGAAGCGTTGCGTCGATATTAGCTTTGGTCATCATGGCTTTTAGCATCTTAGTTACATTGTTTGCTATCCAAATACCTATAAAAAGTATTAAAATGGCAGATACGAACTTAGGTGCCCAAAGAACGATAGAATCAGAGAGTTTTTGAAAATCAATATTTTCAAACATTTTGGTTAAACGTTTTTAGTTAAAGAATAGGCTAAAGATAATTAGGAAATAAGTAATTAGATTCTTGATTATCTCTCGAAAAAGGATAATCGAAAATAAGTCTAATATATTATATTTCTAAATATTAGGGATTAATAAACTAAAATTTTTTCGTTCATTTTACGAATCGTAAAACATTGAAAACCCTTTGAGTTTACATCTCTGATATACTGATAAAATTTATGGTAAATAAATAGTAGATTGGCAGTTTTATATATAACTCGGACAGCTACGTGCGATTTAAGTCTAGTAGCCAGACTATTCTTAGATGAATAGCTTTATAGTTATAATTGATATAGTATTATGATTTATTTTTTTTAAAATTTACTCCCCTGCATTTTTTTTTACTAATTCCTAACTAGGCCCAACAGTAGTTCCAAGTTCACCACCATTATTAAGTTTAAGACCCAATACTTCAATATCATTTCTCTGATACTTTGTCAATTTAGGAGATGTCCATTCTTTTCTTTTCATGTCATTATATTTGTTAATATTAAATAATTGTCAGACAAAGGTATTTATTTTTTTAAAAAATAAAACTAAGTGTCTAACATTTTTAGAAGATATGACATATACAAAAAAGTAAAATGACAAACCACCAAACCATGGCGTTTATATTGTTGATCTTTAATGTTATATGTCCAAGTCAATACATTTTCTAACTGATTAAAATCTATTTTATCAAAAATAGGATTTTTTTTATGAATATTTATAAAGTCTAGAAATATTGGATAAGAATTTAAAAATTTCTTATGCAATAAAGGCAATGTATAAATTCCATCTTTTGAAGCATTGAGGATTTCATTCGGAATAACGTCCTCTACTCCTTTTCTAAATATATAACGTTTAACGCCATTCCTTACTTTTTGTTCAATAGGAATATTAATACTAAAGTCAATTATTTTTTTGTCTGCCAATGGATATCTAGTTTCTACCTTAAATTGTTTGCCGACGGTGTTCTCTAAAATGTATCTTTTATCCATTACTTTAGAGGTAATAAGGCTCAATTGACGCTTTCTGGAGTATATTGTAGATGGATAATCTTGCCTAACCAAATTCTGCTTTAGTGTTTCGCTACGGTATTCGGGCTTGATAAAACAGTAGTCTTTGGTATTATTTTTTTTAAAAAAACGATTGTATTCTACAAATAATAATTGCAAGGGCAGCTTGAGAAACGAACGAACAGGGTGAGGCATTGCCTTTAATTCTCTAGCAAGATGCATCCATTTTCCACGCATCAGCATCTCCAATTGATAAGCATTTGCTCGAAATGAAATACCGGAATCTCCTAAGAAACCCGACAACACAGTTCTGACATTATTTTCCTCTGCCACGGGAGCTAACTCTCTCGTCATTTCTTCTGTTCCCAGCTCTACTAAGCCTCCAAATACATCAAGTTTGTTTTCGAGTACATCAAAATAATTTTGGACTTCTCGTGCTACAAAATGGCTGTTTTTAATGTTTTTATACTGAATCGTCAATTTGGCTCGTTCGGTTTCATCTCTGAACGGATAGACTTTTTGGCGGTATTTTGGTGGCAAACAATGCGTAAAAGTGTGAAAATTATCCTTATCGCCATCCCACAAGTCATAAGCCAGCGAAACAATAGCCGCAGAATCCAGCCCGCCGCTCAATTGCGCTCCCAACGAAAAAGCGGTTCGAGTCTTGCTTTTAATGGATGTTTTTAGCAAATCTTTAAAGTGTTCTACATATTCTTCATCCGACGAATAATGGATTTCTTTGGTCGCTTTTATATCCCAATATTGGCGTATGTGCATTTCTTTTCGGAGAGCAAGCGTATGCGCAGGCTCTAATCTTTTTACACCTTTATAGCAAGTATCGGTTGGCTCATTTTCTAAGGTACAGATAGCATTATCTATATAAGCGTCATCCAATGCCAGTTTTTTGAGGCTAACGATGCCTCTCATGTTGCTTGCCCAAATAAAAACGGATTTATCATAATAATAATAAAACGGCTTTTTGCCTAAATGGTCTCTGGCGCAAAACAATTCCTCTTGATGAATATCCCAAACCACGAAGGCAAAATCTCCATTGAGGTATTGCACGCAGTCTTTTCCCCATTTATCATAAGCAGCAAGTATCAGCGAGCTATCAGGAATGGAATGATTATTAATATCCAAAGCCGTAAAAAGCTCTGCTCTGTTGTCAATTCGGGCATCCGCAGTGATGACATTTCCCGAATGTGGCGACTTAAAAGGGAGTTTTTCTTGCAAAGATTCGGGTGTATTCCAAAGCATCAAATGCCCGAATCCAACGTATTCATTTTTCCAAATTCCTGCATCGTCGGCATTCCAGTTGTTCAGATAATCCCTCATTGTTACCAATTCCGACTGCGCCAAAGGCTGTTTATCTATATGATATTTTCCAAAAATAACACTCATGTATTGATTAGTTGATGTTTTTTATAAAGAGAAGTATAATCCAACTCATCTAAAATATCTTGATTGAATTGGAGGATGTTTTGGACTTGTTTGGCAGTCAAGTGATTATTCCAATCGCCTATTTCGCCTCGTCTAAAAAAAGCGGTTTGCTTTTGGGTACTTTCTTTGAACTTCGAGGATTGTTCTTGTTTTTTTAAATGCTTAAAGCTGCTTTTTTGTAACGCAGTTAAAATTTCTTCATCTGAATGCTCCCAACCCAAAAACGCAATGGCTTTTCTAAAAGTAGCCAAAGAATCGAGCTTCATGTCTTCATACCGAAGCATCAGAACGGGAATGTTGGGGTTGTTTTTCCAAGAATCAACATGGTCTTTCCATGTCAGTAATTGTTGTTGAAGTTGATTCTGATACTTGTTATTTACCGATAGCGTCATATTTTCATTAATACTTTTATCAGCATCGGTTGTATTTTTTCCATTATGAAAAGCCCACGAAACGGCGACATCCAGCGGATTTCTCCAAATAAATCGCTCCATGGGATACGTCGCTAGGATATTACAGACTACCATCGAGCAACAAAATATTAGCATCATGTGCTTTTATAAATAACCAGATGCTCAATTCGCTCGAATAATGCCGATGCACTTCAGGGCGCAAAATATCAACTTCGGCGGGGGAAAGGTGGGCAGCGTCTATTCCAGTTGCTTTCTCAAAGATGATTTTTGAGCTAAAAATGCCATCGGTTCGTATTTCATTAATATCAATAGGGGCTGCCTTTTCGCTTCTAAGATTAGAAAGGAAAATCCGAAACCAAGTGTTACCTGATTTGGGGTAAGAAGCCAGCCAAACGATATTTTTTTTCATAAAAAGTAATAGTGAAAGTAAAAGCAGCAATTCTCATTATGGAATATTTAACTTTTTGCTTCTTTTTAGCTGTAAAAAGAAAAGTAGCTCTGCGTAACATGGTTAAGTAGCTGTATGCAAGATATTAAAATCAGTTAATTAAAAGGTAATGCCGTTAGTACTTTTTCCTTGAGAATTATTGAAAATAGCCGTCGCCATTTTTTTGTGCTGTTTTTCGGAGAAACCGAAAATCGCCCCTGCTGCCTCGCAGTTCAGCGAATAGCAAAAAACAATGAGCAAAGTCGCGCTGATCGAGCGGCTGGTGACGTTCTGGCATCCGGCGCAGCGGGCGTGATCGCAGACTGCGAAAAAAAACTGGTTCAACAACGGGTTCAACAAGGAGGCTACCAATGAAGAAGACTCTTGCGGGCGCATCGGCCGCGATCCTGATGCTGGCGGGGGCTGCCTCGGCCGAGGACGTGACGCTGCAGCTCAAATGGGTAACCCAGGCGCAGTTCGCCGGCTATTACGTCGCCGAGGCGCAGGGCTTCTACGAGGAGGAGGGGCTCAACGTCACGATCAAGCCGGGCCCGGGCCGGACATCGCGCCGCCGCAGGTGGTCGCCGACGGCGGGGCCGACGTGATCGTGGAATGGATGCCGGCGGCATTGGCGGCGCGCGAGGGCGGGCTGCCGCTCGTCAACATCGCCCAGCCGTTCAAGTCGTCGGGCATGATGCTGACCTGCCGCAACGACAGCGGCGTGACGACGACGGAGGATTTCCCGGGCGAGACGCTCGGGGTCTGGTTCTTCGGCAACGAATATCCGTTCCTGTCGTGGATGTCGTCGCTCGGCATTCCGACCGAGGGCGGCGAGGATGGCGTGACGGTGATGAAGCAGGGCTTCAACGTCGATCCGCTCTTGCAGCAGCAGGCCGCCTGCATCTCGACGATGACCTACAACGAATACTGGCAGGTGATCGATGCCGGGCTGAGCCCCGAGGACCTGACGGTGTTCAAGTACGAGGACCAGGGCGTCGCGACGCTGGAGGACGGGCTCTGGGTGCTCGAGGACCGGCTGGAGGACCCGGCTTTCGTCGAGACGATGGCGAAGTTCGTGCGCGCCTCGATGAAGGGCTGGAAATGGGCCGAGGAGAACCCCGATGACGCGGCGATGATCGTGCTCGACAACGATGCCACGGGGGCCCAGACCAGGAGCACCAGGAGGTGGTGATATCGGGGTGGCGATACGACGGCGGGCTCGACGACGCGCATCGGTTCGGCGGATGCCGGTGCGCTGATTCGGGCGCTGTCGGCCGTAGGCCTGGTCTGGTGATCCTGGGGGCCGAAGGGCGCCGGACCGGCCGGCCGGTCGGCGCTGGTGAGGCGCGGCGGTGGGTGGTCCCGGATGGTGCGACACGGTGCTTAATCGTGGAAGGAGTTTCGGCCAGGCTTGCGGACGGGCGGCGAAGCGGCGGGAGGCGATGTTTGTAGGCGGCCGTCGGAGGCGGAAATGTGCGCGAGCCGCGACCCCCGGGCCGCCGTCGGGCGGCCGGCCCAGGCGGAGGCGGCCGAAACCCCTTGCCGCGGCGGGGCGTTGGGCGGCGCGATGCGCGCGGACGGACGGCGGTGAGTGGAGGCGGCGCTCGCGGGTTTGTATCGGACTCGGGCGTGGCGTCTCAGCGGAGACGCGGAGTTCGATGTCGCGGAAAACATCTCATCGGCGGCGAGAAGTTCGGCGCAGGTCACTGTGCAGATCGGCGGATGGGCGCGGTGGGTCTATGCGCTGAAGGTGCGCAGCTCGCCAGTCCGGCGGTGGCGGCGGTGACCAGGCCGAGCGATGTCGGTGCTGCGGGAACTTCGGGAAGATTCTTACGCGGGGGTCGGGGCGCCGGCTCGCGGAGGTGTTGGCGCCGGGCCTATAGCCGCCGGCCCTGTCGGGCGATCGTGCGGGTTGGTTTTCGATCGCCGAAGGCGGTGGAGAGCGGGAGGTACTGTAAAAATCGGTGCATGGGGATGCGTAGTGTGAACTGGGCGGTCCTTGGGGCGCGGCTTCGCGCCTGCAGGGCTGGACCGTGATCGCGTTGCGGAGAGCGGCGGCGCGCTGGACTCCGGCGAGGCCGAGTCTGGTCGGGATTTCGAGGAGCTCTGGACAAGCTGCTGCCAGAATGACGGCGACTGAGGGGTGAAGTGGCATCGACGCCGAGGAGATCGACCGGATGGGCATGAGCGCCGTCATCGCAAAGGCACGGGAGGTCGTGGGCGCGGGCCCGGTCTATGTCTCCTTCGACATCGACGCGCTCGATCCGGCCTTCGCGCCGGGCACGGGAACGCCGGAAGTGGGCGGGCTGACGACGCGCGAGGCGCTGACGCTGCTGCGCGGGTTGGCGGGGGTCGACGTGGTCGGTGGCGATCTGGTGGAGGTGGCGCCGCAATACGACGCGACAGCCAATACCGCCCATGCCGGGGCGCAGATCCTGTTCGAGATCCTGAGCCTGATGGCGCTGTCGCCGGGGAGGCGGGTGTCATGAACGGGAATCTCTTCAAGCGCCTGTCGGACGGCTTTCCGGTGGATCGGTCGGCGGAGTTCCTCGAGACCGAGACTGGCAAATCGGTGAGTTTCGCCGAGATCCTGTCGCAGGCCGGTCGGTTCGCCACGACGCTGTCGGCGGCCGGTGTGGCGCCGGGAGACCGGGTGGCGGTGCAGGTGGAGAAGTCGGTGGAGGCGGTCTGTCTCTATCTCGCCGTTCTGCAGGCCGGTGCGGTCTATCTGCCGCTCAACACCGCCTACAACGTAGGCGGGCCTGGAGATCTTCCATCGCCGATGCCCTCTCGAAGGTGGTGGTCTGCGATCCGGCGCAGGAGGGGCCTGGCCAGGGCGCTCGCGCGCGCAAGGCC
>CALOED010000025.1:0-4304 GCA_942492005.1 uncultured Saprospiraceae bacterium | reverse complement strand
CTCAAAGTTGTTTATTACGTTTTACTATATCTTTGAGGTGATATTGGTAAACATTATCCAATACATTAATTTATTCATCACATATTATAACTAGAAATTATGAACCGAGTTTATCTTTTCCTATTCATGGCGACTTTATTCGTTGCATCTTGCACACCAACAGCAGTCGTTGATAAAACCGTTAAGAAAGCGGAAAAAAATACAGAAGTATCTTACGAGACTGTAACGCTTAAAGCCGATATACCAAGTCCGAGAAAAGAAATGCGTGGAAAAATAGGTAGTCAAAAAATTACTGTGAATTACGGCAGTCCTTCCGTAAAAGGTAGAGAAATATTTGGCGATTTAGTGCCTTATGGCAAAGTATGGCGCACAGGTGCTAACGAGTCAACTACCATCGAAATTTCTACTAAAATGAAAATACAAGGTAAAGATTTGCCTGCTGGAAAATACTCATTATTTACTATTCCAGAAGAAAATGGCGAATGGACAGTTATTTTCAATAATGATTTTGAGCAGTGGGGAGCTTATGAGTACGATAAATCAAAAGACGCATTGAGAGTAAAAGCTACCGCTAAAAAAACGGCTAAATCACAAGAAACAATGGATTTTTCAATGGATTTAGACAAGTTGGTACTAAAGTGGGACAAAACATGGTTGTTCATTCAAGTAGGTGTATAGCCTATTTAAAAGAAAGAAATTTCCTGAATAAAGGCTTAAAATAATAGAAACGCCATTATAAGATGTTAAAATCTTGTAATGGCGTTTTTGTGTTTTTATAAAAAAACGATTTATTCTTCATTGCTCACCTTATCAAAAACAGCAAGTATCATTTCAGCAGCCATCTTAATTTCATCCTCCGAAATCGTGAGAGGCGGAGCCAGCCTAAACGCATTCGGGCAAGACAAAAACCAAAAAGTAATCAAACCTTCTTCAAGACAACCTTCTACTACTTTTTGAACAATATCTTCATTTTCCATTTCAATTGCAAAAAACAAACCCCTATATCGAATCTCTTTGACCAAAGGATGCTTTATCAACAAATCGTGCAGCAAGTTCCCCTTTGCATGAACGCCATCCACCAAATGGTTATTTACCAAATATTGCAATCCTGCATGAGCAGACGCACAAACCAACGGATGCGCACCAAAAGTAGTAATGTGTCCGAGCATTGGATTGAAAGTAAATTGCGCCATGTTTTCTTTGGAAGTAACCAGCGCACCAATCGGCAAACCACCACCCAACGCCTTGCCTAAAGTCAGCATATCTGGCACAACATCATAATGCTCAAATGCCCAAAGCGTTCCCGCTCGACCCAATCCAGCCTGTATTTCATCAAAAATAAGTAACGTTCCCATCTCGTCGCACTGCTGTCTTAGGGCTTTGAGGTAAGGCACAGAAGGAATGCGGATGCCTGCATCGCCTTGTATCGTTTCGAGTATGACACAAGCGCAAGAAGTGTCTATTTGTTGTAAATCTTCAAAATGGTTGAGGCGGATAAATTCAATATTAGGCAAAAGCGGCTCAAAAGCATCCTTCTTTTTTTTGTTGCTACTCACAGAGAGCGAACCATGCGTAGAACCATGATATGCACCTTCAAACGAAATCATTTTTTTGCGTCCTGTAATGCGTTTTGCCAATTTCAGTGCCGCTTCATTCGCTTCTGTACCAGAGTTTACAAAATAGGAAGTATCTAAGGAAGGCGGCAGCAAACTAGACAGCAATTGCGCCAAATCGAGTTGAGACTGTTGAATAAATTCGCCATACACCATAACGTGCAAATGCTTGTCTATTTGGTCTTTAAGTGCTTGATTGACTGCTGCGTTGCCATGTCCGATAGCGGAAACGCCTAAGCCCGAAATCAAATCCGTGTAGCGTTTTCCGTCTGTGTCATAAATATAAATTCCTTCGGCATGAGCAACGGTAATACCCATAGTGTAAGGGCCTGTTTGCGCCAAATGATGGTTTAAATAGTAATTGTCCGACTTCATGCCGCAAAGGTAATGAGAATAGCATAAAGAGGATTTAAAACCATGCAAAAAATAAAGAGTTGTTTTTTTAAAAAAAATAGGTAACAATAGCCATTATTCACAAAGCGGCGAAACCGCTTTGTCCACCTTCATTATCGATTAGTTACGTAATAGAATTGCTGATTTAGTTTTCAAAAAATGATAAAAGAACCTTTCTTATTTTTACAAAAAAAATGGGTAGTGCAAATGTAAGGTTCTTGTATTCTAGCCTAAGTCTTGGGCGAGCAGGATGCTCACTATTTGCATAACAATAACAAGTAAATCAAAAAATATTCTAGCCTAAGTCTTGGGCGAGCAGGATGCTCACTATTTGCATAACAATAACAAGTAAATCAAAAAATATTCTAACCTAAGTCTTGGGCGAGCAGGATGCTCACTATTTGCATAACAATAACAAGTAAATCAAAAAATATTCTAACCTAAGTCTTGGGCGAGCAGGATGCTCACAATACAATTCCTTTTTTATAATATTTCAAAAAAGACTTCCAATCTCGACGAACTTGTTTTGCCATTTTGATAGCAAAAAAAGCAATCACATCGTCGAAGCCGTCCTTTTCAACCGATTGAAGAATGAGTTTAGCGGTGTCTTGCTCGCCGTATAATTCAATATTGGAACGCAAATGAGCATCTGCCAAAACCTGTCCGCAAGCCTTAACGTAAGATTTGAAGGCTTTGTAATCATCCAATTCTATCAAGTTCACTCGGCTTTTGTAAGGGCTGCGCTTGCGTACCAAATAATGAGATTCGCCAATATCTGTAAAGCCATAATATGGGTTGGCATTGGGCAAATAAACGTTTTCGGCATAAGCTACCCGTTCGCCTTCGGAGGCAAAACTTATCGGATGTATATCAATGTAAGGCGCAAGCACAGACGGGCGTTCTTGCTTAATTTCTAAAATCATCAACTCCGTTTCTGCCTCTATCTCCACTTCCACCAGTGCATAATATCGCCACAAGCCAATGCTTGCCGTTCCTGAGCCAGCTTTGGTTGCGATGTCCAATACTTTTAAGTTTTGGGGTTTTTGAGTATTTAATTGGTCAAGCGAGCGCAAATAATTATCGAGGGCAGCTTGAATAATGGCTTTTCTTTCTTTAATAAAAATGCGAGCGAGCGGCTGTATTTCTTCTGAAATCTTGAATTGAGGAATAGGACTATTATCTTGCAAATATTTTTTTTCGAGCCATTTTTTACCGTTAATTTTTCGAGCAGCTTTCAACAAATCCTTGATACAAGTAGCTTTTATTTCTTTTTCAAAATCCACAAAGCCTTTTTCTATTTGTTGAATATATGCTTTAGCAAAGGCTCTTGCGAGTTTCCAACGCTGTTTTTTATCAAATCCATTTTCCCTTGCCGCCAACACCACACTGACCGCACCTCGTTTAACATCCCAAGTAAAAGGCGCAAAAGCCGCTTCATCAAAATCATTCAATCCCCAAATCAACTTCCCCGTTTCGGCTTCCATAACACCAAAATTCTCCAAATGCACATCGCCTACGCACAATAAAATAGACTGGTCAGCATCAGTGCCTTCCAAATCTCGATACATTAAATCCGCCGTGCCTCGCATGAATACAAACGGCGAAACCGTCAAGCGTTTAAACTTAGCACTTGCGCCCGAAGGATTGTTTTGAATAATCCCATGATTATAATAAAGTAATGCTTGCAAAACGTGTTTCGACCGTGTTTTTTTATCAAATTGTGCTGGATGAAATTCCATAAGTTACTGGATTTTAGTATTATTTAGGTTTTAGAAAACAACTATCATTCAACCGCCACTGCCAACTGCCAACCGCTACTGCCCACTCCCCACTGCCTCCGCATACATCAATACGGCAAGTGCTTTTTCAATAGAATTGACATCCAAAAGTTCTTTAGCGTATCTTTCCAACTGTTCGGTGGTTTGTACGGTGTTCATTCTACCAATTTCGATAGCTACTTTTTCCGTTATTTCCGCACTCGGAAAATCCTTGCTACCTGCGAGTTTGCCAATGTCATTTCCCGTGAGCAAGTTACTATATTTTGCGACATTAGGGAGTTGGTCATAGCCAATAGTCAGTTCGCCAACAGCTTGAAAAATACGAGTTACGCCTTCCTTCGCACGGGTGTAAAACGCCCTTCCCATTCTTCCCATCACATCCAAATTTTCGGGGTCCACTCGTCCTTTTTCGTCATAAATATGCTCCGAAACATGGATTTTTACAACTTCACATATTATCAAATGCCCTGCGCCGCCTTCTGTTCCCAGCGCAATAATATCTTTTACTTTGCATTCGTAA
>CALOED010000024.1:0-5175 GCA_942492005.1 uncultured Saprospiraceae bacterium | reverse complement strand
TTTGACTTCGTTTGGTATCACGTTGGTGGTGCCGCCTATGGAATGAATGCTTCCGAAAGTCAAAACGGTTGGCTCGGTAGGATTTGAACGACGACTGACGATGGTTTGGAGCGCACTGATAATGTGAGACGTAATCACTATTGGGTCAATACAGTCTTGTGGCAATGCGCCGTGTCCGCCTTGCCCTTTTACGCTGACATATATTTCGTCGGCAGAAGCCATGTATTTTCCGGGACGCAACCCGATTTTACCTGCGGCCAAAGGTGGGTGGACGTGCTGCCCTAAAATCGCTAATGGTCTTGGATTTTCGAGTACGCCTTCTTTTATCATAATGGATGCTCCGCCGGGCATTTTTTCTTCTGCTGGCTGAAAAATAAGTTTGATTGTGCCTTCAAAGTCGGATTTAATGGCGTTCAATATTTTTGCTGTGCCTAAGAGTGAGGAGGTGTGAGCGTCGTGACCACAAGCGTGCATTACGCCTTCGTTTTTGGATTTGTACGGCACGTCGTTGGCTTCGGTAATGGGCAAAGCGTCCATATCGGCACGTAATGCAATGATTTTTTTATCTGGATTTTTCCCCTTAATCAACCCTACTACACCATTATCTGCTACGCCATGTTCGTGTTCTATTCCCATTTCTGATAACTGACGGGCAACATATTTACCCGTTTCTACTTCTTGGTAAGATAGTTCGGGATGTTGGTGCAAGTGCCTGCGATGTGCTATAATTTCTTGATGAATGTCTTTCGAAAGCGTTTGTATTTTTTCTTTTAAATTCATAATTACAATAGTGTTTTTTTTTTGCTATGAGAAAATAAATACATGAATAAGCTGCCGCTATTGATGCAACTATATTACGAAACAGCTTATTCATATCATCATCTACTCATTTATTCATTCTACTTAGCGTGTTAATACGATATAATCTTTTATCAATGTTTTCAAAAAATCAATTTTATCTCTAGGTTTTTCGTTAATGTCTAACCTAAGCATAAGGTCGGTGATAAGTCGATTGAGTGCATCTTGATGGGCTTGATTTGGATATTTTTGTACTCGCATAATGATGTTTTTAATCAATAACATATCATCCTCATTAAGCTGTCGAACTTGCGCATATTGAGGCTCGTATTCGTCGAGTGTACTGATTTTTTCGATGTCATTCAACTTGAAACGAAGGTGAAAACGCACCTTAATCAGCGTAGTATTAGCCGTCATGTCGCCGAGTCGTTGCGCCCTGTCAGACGAGCTTATCAGCAGCGAACCTATGCTAAATAATGACAAATAAATATCTATCACTCTAAACATCCATCGGGTAACATAGTCGGAAAAATTAGGCGATTTGCCATCAAGTTTGACTACTTTGATGCCTACGACTTGCTTGCCAACGGTCTGCCCATCGTTGAAATATTCTAATAATAAGGTATAAAATATCAATAATGGATAAAAGATAAGATAGTCAAAAATACTGGAACTTCCATCTCCAAATGCGCCAATGAAAAATAAACGAAGGATAAGTACGCTACCCATAACCACCAAAAAATCAATAATATACGCCAACGCCCTATCTCGTAACGAAGCGAGTTCGTACTGAATAGTAACTTTCTGCGTGGTGGTTATATCTATGGTTCGCATGGGTTTGATTGATTAAAAACGGGTAAATTGAAGTGGTAAAGGTCATTTACCTTTTTATAAAAATGTATGACAACTTATTTTAAATGAAATAACCTTTTCAACTTAGTAAGGCTCAAAAAAAATCCAAAATATGAAACTATTACTTTTATAGTTATTTTCAACAAAATTGCTAAAAAAATTGTAATTTCAATTTATATCTTACAACTTTAAGCATTAGTTTAGGCTTTTAGTTTAAAAACAAAGCATATCTTTTTTTATAAACAAACCAACTTAATACATAGTTAATTGATTATTAAAGATGTATATAATTATTAATTTTTAACTTTCCTGTCACCTGCTTACGGCAGGCAAAATAGATAGGTTTTTTTAATTTTTAGAGGAGCAAATGCGAGAGACTAACTTCATTAAACAAAATAAAGGTAAGTGGAAGGATTTTGAGCAAATGCTCAAATCAAAACAGAAGAATCCAGAGAAACTAAGCAAGCTCTTTATTCAAATCACTGACGACCTGTCTTATTCTCGCACTTTTTATAAAAACCGCTCCGTCCGTGTATATCTCAACAACCTAGCTCAGCAGATTTTTTATAGTATTTATAAAAACAAAAAAGCCGAAAAAGGGAGTTTATTCTCTTTTTGGACGGACGAATTGCCTCAACTGATGTATTTGGCACGTCGAGAATTGTTGTTGTCTGCCTCTGTTTTTATCTTAGCGATACTTATTGGCGCATTTTCTTCGGTGATGAATCCCGAATTTCCGAGAGTGATTTTAGGAGATGAATATGTCAATCAAACACTTCTCAACATCGAAAACAATGACCCGATGGCGGTGTATAAACAGATGAATGAGGTGGATATGTCGTTTCGGATTACCTATAATAATATTCGAGTAAGCGTTATTTCTTTTCTTAGTGGCTTGTTTGCAGGTTTGGGAACTATTGGCGTTTTGATAGGGAATGGCATCATGGTGGGTTCTTTCCAATATTTTTTCTATGAGCAAGGCGTGTTTTGGGAGTCTTTTCTGACGATATGGATTCACGGCACATTAGAAATTTCTACTATTATACTTTCAGGCTGTGCGGGCTTAGTGTTGGGTCGAGGTTTGGTTTTTCCTGGCACGTATTCACGGCTTCAATCCTTGCAGAAGTACGGATTGCGAGCTTTAAAGATAATGATAGGCATCGTTCCGTTGGTGATAATGGCCGGATTTATTGAAGGTTTTGTTACTCGCTACACGGATGCGCCCGATGTGTTGAGGCTCGGAATTATATTGGCTTCTCTTTCTTTCGTGTTGTTGTATTTCGTTTGGTATCCTTATCAAAAATTCAAAGATGGCTTCGAGAAACCTATCAAAGACACGAGAATCCCACCGACCAAAAATTTAGATATTAAATATAATGACATCAAATCGAGTGCTGAAATTTTCACAGAAACTTTCCAGTTCTACGGTCGTCATTTTAGTAAAATATTTCAATCGGGGCTGCTTTTATCCGCTCTTTTTGCGCTGACGCTTGTTTTTCAATATCGTTGGAACTTAGGAAGTCGGATTATATTTTTGAGTGCCAATGATTTTTTTGAATGGATTGGTTATGCTCATTTTATGAATTTGGGTCAATTTTTCAATTATAATTCAATGCCCGTTTTAGTGCTAGTGAATACTTTGGTATTTGGAACGGTGGTTTATCTATCGGGTTATTATTTTATAAAAGCATCTACGGGGAGGCAAAAATTCAATTTTGGGTTTCATCTGGTAGGTTGGTTAGGCGCAATAGGTATTTGGGGTATTTTCAATGGCGTATTGTGGAACTCTAGCAACTTTTTGGTGATTATACTGGCGATGTTGCTGTTTCCATTATTGATGTTGTGGCTTATCGTCATGCTCAAAGAAAGTAAAAACCCTTTCAATGCCTTTAGTCGAACTTTTTCGATGGCTGGCGGCAGATTCGGCACTATTTACGGTATCTTCGCTATTATGCTACTGATTAGCTTTATGTTTTCCTATATCTTTAGCTCGCCAATACTTTGGGTAATGATGGATTTTGTGAGTTGGAATTTTTCATTAGAATCCAACGAACTGGCAGCGGTGCTTTCGGGGATTTTAGCATTTATATTTGCCTTATTTTTCTGTTTGGCATTCCCTTTATTTATGATTAGCACGGGCTTGCTGTATGTGAGTTTGAAAGAAATAAAAGAGGCAAATACACTCAAAGAAAAAATTGCAATGATTGGAGTTAGAAAAAAAGCGTATGGATTGGAACAAGAAAAATAATCGTCAGCGAGGGCTGTTCAGGCATCAGTTAGGAGTTCCAAACTATTTTGGTTTTCGGTACTTTTCACTGACTATGGGCTTTCCTTCTCTAGCTTTGAAGATCGTTTGCCTAGTTGGCTTTTGCTTTTTGGCAAATGTGCCTACGGTTTGGGCGCAAGATGCTGACAAACAAAAGTATATCGGGACGGCTTTTGAAGAACGCACCTCCAAAAATGACTCTTGGGATAGGGTAACGAATGGTTTGGATTATTCTAAAAAACGCAAGAAGAAAAAAGAAGAACCACAAGAAACAAATACCTCAACGAATGACAATAATTTGGGTCGAGGTTCTTTATTTGATGGCAATTGGGCTGGCGTTTTCAAAATTCTATTTTTTGTGGTTGTCATTGGTTTATTGGTCTTTTTGACGCTTCGGCTAATGGGCGGCACCGCATTTTTATCTAATAAAAAAATAGACAAAGACAATATAGAGTACTCTATTGAAAAGGTGGAAGCCGATATTCATAAGTCCGATTTGGAAGGTTTTGCTCGTCATGCGCTGGATAAGCAAGATTACAAATTGGCAATAAGGTTGTATTACTTGCAGATTATCAAGGTCTTGTCTCAAAATAAAACCATCAAATGGAAACGAGATAAAACCAATAATGCTTATGTGAATGAAATGAGAGGAACGGAATATTTTAGAGAATTTCGTAATCTTACAAGGTCTTTTGAGCGAGTTTGGTATGGCGACTCGGATATTCAATCCAATGATTTTAATAAAATAAGGCCTCGATTTTTGGATTTTCTGGAAAAGATAAATGCGAAGTAGCCAGCATTTTAAAGTCAAAAAATACTGCATGAAAAGTTTTCTAAAAAATTTATTTAGAAAAAAAGAAGCTGAACCACTGCCTTATCAAATGGATATTGGTAGTGAAATTATTCAATTTGAAGGTTTAAGTTTTGATACTTTTGGCTGGCAATTACACACGAACGAGGCAAAACACAAAATGTGGGTTTGTCCAAATTTTCCTGCAATAGTTGCTTTTTATGCCATTGACGGGAAGCCAGATATTCCTGCGCCTGAAAATGAAGATTTGATTAGGTTTTACTTTCGGCAAAGAATGCAAGAAACAACTAAAGGCGGCTTGATACAATGCAATATTATTGAAATGGCTAATATGCCTGTGATTGAAAATTTTATAAAAATACCCAAATCGCCTTCGGGCGTGATATATATTCATACGCTTAACTTTTTGTATGAAAATAAAAGCTATATCATCATGTTGCAAGCCGAA
>CALOED010000023.1:0-9916 GCA_942492005.1 uncultured Saprospiraceae bacterium | reverse complement strand
TATAGGCGCATTATTGAAAAACAAATATTTCTCGCTTATTTTCTTTCTAATGATATTCTCAACGCTTGGGCGAGTGTTTGTGGATTATAGCTTTATGGGAATCGCACGAGAAACTTTCGACAATCTTACAGCATTTTTTGCGATTTTCTTTGGCTTACTCAAAGTTATCGAACTCTTGATAAATACTTTTTTGGCAGGCAAATTATTAAGCAGATATGGCGTGCGGCTGGGCTTAATGATATTGCCGTTTTTACTGATAATTTTTGCAATTTTGAGCGTTTTGGGCTACTGGCTAGGTGCTATGGCAATGGTCTTTTTGGCATTGGCAATGAATAAACTATTTGATAAAACGGTGCGGACTTCGCTCGAAAACCCTTCTTTCAAGAATCTTTATCAGCCGCTTGATACCGAAACACAATTCATGGTGCAAGCGCAAACCGACGGCAAAGCAGGTCAAATGGGCGTGCTGATAGCTGGCGGATTATTGATACTTTTCAATTTTCTATTGCCACAATTTGGCATTTTAGAATCTACTTATTTTTTGATAGCCATTCTCGTTATTTGGTTATTTATATCCAGAAATACCATCAAGGAATATAGAAATGTAGTCATAGAAAAATTATATGATTATAAAGCGCCAACCAACGAAAATGATGGGCTAGATAATAATTTAATCGCTACGGGGCTTGAAGCGAGCGAGGATGCGGCAACCCAAATCCGAACATTTCAATTTTTAGCTCAGTACAATCCTGCTTTGCTCAACGCTTCATTTTCAAAAATCCTCAATGGCAATTCCAAAAAATTGCAAGAACAGGCAACGAAACAGATTTTAGATTGGCAATTGTATGAATATTTGTCATTGATTAATCCAATCCTACTCCAACCTGAAAAACAACAGAAATTCGAGGAATTGAAAGGCAACTTAAAAACTATTGCCAATTTAAAAGAGACAGAAATACTGGCTTATATCAATTCTGAAAACACTCAAAAACATCTCTACGCAGCTAATACGCTTCATTTGTTGCCTACGACTGATATTGCTTACAATATTGGAAAACTCTTAAATACTAGAGAATTGCCCGTGGTTTTGGCTATTATTCGGTTGATAAATAAAAATCCTGAAGCGGCGTATTATCAAGAATGTATCCCCTATTTGGAAACTAACCTTACTGGAAGGGTGGCGTTTTATCATCTTTGCCAATCGAAAACCAGTATTGCAAATGCACTGCGACAAGCGTTTTTACAATCCGAAAACGAACAGCGAAACAAACGCAACCGACAATTGAGATTGTTGAAAATTTTGAAAATACTCAAAAATGATGGTTCGCCAGCAGCGCAAAATATTTTAAGCACTAAAATCACGCATAGCGATTACGAAGTGCGTCAGTCGGCTATCAAGGCACTTCAAGAATTGGGTTATCAAGCTCCGCCCGATGCTCGACTGCTCATTAAGCAAGCCATCGAAGCTGCTACCAAACATTGCCTTTGGCTGATTGCTGCTCGATTAGATATTCAAAAAAGCCAAAAAAATCACGAAAGCTCAATGCTCGAAGCTATTCAAGAAGAATGGCGATTGGCTCGGTTAGAGATATTTTATTTGCTGTCTTTTATTTATGATAAAGATGCTATCCGACAGATTATCAATAACTTAAATAGTGCGTTGAGCGAGCGAGAAGTGTTGGCTATCGAAATGTCGGATATTCTTTTGGAAGAAGATATTAAGGAAATCGTATTTCCATTGATTGATAGAATTTCGGATACTGACCGCCTCAAACAGTTGCATTTGTTTTCTCCTCAACTTCGCCACAATTACCAAAATCGCTTGAAAGATATTATCAATTATAATTTTTCGAGATTGAGCGTTTGGACGAAATGCGTGGCGATGGAAACACTCCGTGGCGAAGCGAACAACATTCCATTAGAAATGATAGCTCATGTTTACAATCAAGAACGGGCATTGCGGGAAATGGCTTATGTGAGCATTTTTCAAAAAGATGAAAAAACATATTACAAATATATTCCTCACGCCACCGAAAAAGAACAGAAAAAACTCAATAAAGTACTCGGTCTTTTGCCTAACGAAGACCAACAAAATATTGCTTTTGAGAAAGTGAAAATATTGCAAAAAGTACCTGCTTTTAGCCATTTGCCAAACCGATTATTATTAAAAATAGTGCTTTTGAGCCGTTTTTACTTTGTTGCCAAAGGAGAAGTATTATCAACTCCTAAGCCTCCTAAAAACCGAATATACTTAGTCATTCAGGGAGCAATAGAAGTGGCTACGGAAGGTGAATCTCAAAGGTATCAATCAGCCGATTTTGTTGGATTATTTCATCCTGTTTCGCTTTCTAATTGCCAAATAAAAGGTATTGACGATAGTTTATTGTTCTCTTTTCATGCGGACAAATTCTTTGAACTGATGCAAGTTTTTGATGATTTTTCTTACACCATGTTTAAATATTATTTGCAAAAAGAGGCTATTGAAGTGGCGAAGGAAGAGAAAGAAATAGTAAAAGTGCAGGTGCTGAAACTCGATTTGTAGTGTTTGCCGATCGGAGTGCGGAATCTGCGTTCCCAATCGGCTAATAACGGCTAATCACTACTTTAGCCACTCCTGAATGCCCTTTATCATCCCAACATTTCAAAACGTACATTCCATTTATCAAGTCTTGCGTGCGAATAGTAAAATCGTGGCTTGTGCCTTCTTTTACCGCTTGTCCGCTGATGTTTATGATTTGATACTCAATAGAAGTATTCCATTTGTATTTATCCAAAACCAACGCTAACCTATCCGATGCAGGATTGGGGAAAACCTTTAAATCTTCATTTTTTGAAACCGTATAAGTAGGCGTAGTACAAGAATAATTGAGGTTGGAAAGTGCTTGTTTGATGGTTTCGTAACGGTCTTTTGCAAAGGTTTTCAGGTAGTAGGAATCACTTCGCCATTGTGCGCATAATAGCCGTAGTTTGTGGTATGATTATTAAAATCAGAATTAGTAAACTCCTTGCGCCAATCGGCATAAATTTCTGCTTTGATTTGCCCTTTCAACGTTTCTATTCTAGTATTCAAATTCACGGTATCCGCATGATAAGTTACCAAATCACACATCGTATTCATATAATAAGTATTCATGGTCGTGTTGCTGCTGATAAACGAACCGATGCAACCATTCGTGATAGCTGACGGCAAAATCGGATAGGTCGTCGGGTTGTAATTATTGGTATTCCAAAGCCCAAAAGAGGCGTTGAAATCCCACGGAATGACTTGCCATAAATTCGGAACTTCATCATAATAGTACAACTGATTGCCAATATAGCCGATGTAAGAATCAAAATTGAGCAAGTAAACATTCAACGCTTGATAGCGTGCAAAATGCTCCGTATTGAGGTAACTCGACACCACATTATTATAATTCGCATTGGGTGTATTGTTTGCTTTTTCGAGCATCGTGATAAACCTACTCCAAGCCGTAGTCGCATCGCCATTGTCCAAAATATACCTATCGCCTACCGCCGGATAATAATAATCGCTTTGGTTTGCGCCATAATAACACATATCGCCATAGTCCGTGGATTCCATTGCATCGCCATCGTTATTCCCAAAAATGTGTTTATACATTTCATCTTTACCTTCCACAATCGTATAAACGCCCCAATATATATTGTCCATATAGACTTTGGCGTAAGCCGTTCGGAGGCCGTAAAGCCCCATTTCGATTGACATATCGCAAGTCATCTTTCACGCATCATCGAATGTCCTGAAACCATTATTCAATGTAAATTCTCGATGTCAAACTCCTGACCGGCTACATACTTGTTGGTTTTTTACTTCTAAAAGGTACTTTTATGATTTGCATGGCTGGCAGAAATATTTCCTTTTTCTTTCAACCCAACACTCGTAACCGTATTCCCATCAAATATCATTTTGACGCTTTGGTAATCTTCTGAATTAATAAAAATCGACGTATCTACGTTTTCAAAGCGTATTTCGTGGATATAATTATCATTGAATAGCGTCAAGCCTTGTGCGGCAAGTCCCGTGTGGCAAAATATTGTTATAAAAAAAAGGGTAGAATGTAAGATTATTTTTGAAAAGTATTGAATGCTCATTTTTTTGTTTTAAAATCCTAAAATTTCATCTGATTTCAGTAAATGATTGCGCAAAGGCTGTTCCATCATTTTATCCGAAACCGCTAACCATTCTACATAAATTTCTAAAATCCGAAGGTTTATTTTCTGAATAGCTTGTTCTCTTTTGAGTAAAATTTCTTTCAAATCCAATAAATCAATCGGGTCAGACTCTTCCATTTTGAGCATTTGCTCATAAGTGAATTTGGCTTGACTGTTTTCCAATTGATTTTCTAATAGTTTTTGTTCTGTTATCAATAGCGAAATGCGCTCAATCAGTTGGCGTTGTTTTTCTTCGAGGCTGATTTTTAGCAAATCATATTCTCCTTTTTCTTCTATTTTATCCAGTTCTAGTTCATTTAAATCCAGTTTTTTGCTGCCCATTTCGGGCAAATTCAAACCCAGACCAAATGAGATGTACTCCGTGAGATTTTCGTTATTTCTGCCGCCAAGTTTGACTTGAGCATAATTGATAGGATTCTTTATTTCGCTTCGTTCTATTTCGGTTTCTTTTTCTATCAGATTTACACGGTCTTGCTTTTTTGCTAATAGTAAGTTATTGGTGTGATTAAGTGCTTTGAGAGAAAGAATTTCCATCATTTGTTGTTGCGAAATAAGCGCATCTTCCGAAAATCGCACGCCCGACAGGCGTTCTGAAAAATTCGGCAATTGACTGAGCAGTTGCGTTTTTTTGGCGTTGAGTTGTAAAATATCCACTTCTACCTCCAGCACTTCTTCTTCTGCTTTTACGAGGTCTTTTATTTTAAAATCAAGGTTGCCCGTACTCTTTTGTAATACATTCAATTTATCTTCATAAATCGCTTTTAGTGCTATTTTAGCCACTAAGGCGTGTTTTATTTCCATATATTCAACCAGCCATTCATAGCGTTGGCGGAGTGCATCCTTCAACTCTAGCTGCTTTTTCGGTTTCGCTAAGCGCAATATTCGCTTGATGAAATTGATTTTGAGCCGTTATTTGACGTTTTGTATTCGGGCTGATGCGCAATGCAAACTCTTGCTGATACAATTCAAAATCATTCGTTTCTGTTCGGATTTCGATTTTCTCAAACCACGGAATAGTATAATCCGTATTTTTCTGAAAATCAATTTTCTGTTGGACGAGTTGAATATTTTTTTGTAGTTGAGCGGTTGCCAAAAACTGAGTTGGCGACAGGGTATCTTGCCCCAAAAGCAAGGACGGAACAACTAAAATCAAACTCTTAAATATTATCCATTTGCCACTTTTCATACATTGTCTTTTCTAAAAAAGAAGATTTATAGTTGCCATTAACTATTCTTGCAAAAACTGTTTCGAGATATTAGAATTACCTTTTTTATCCTTCTGCCTAACGAAATCAAAGAAGTTGTTTGTTAATTTCACTTGCTTATCAATCTTCAACATTACTTTTTCTTTCTGTAAAAACTTATTTTCCGCAGGGATTTTTATCAATACCTCTCTTCCGTAGTCCACTATTTCTTTGTGTTTTCGTAGTCTTTCTGGAATATCAACTATACGAGACCCCAACCCCGTGACCACACCTTTGCACTCAAATTTGCTATGCAAACTCGAAGAAACGGTAATCGTATCTCCAATATTTACATGAATCACCAATTTTTCATGGACGTAGCCTTTTACCAGCGTCGGATTTTCTTCGTAGAAAGTAATCAAGGTTTTGAATGCCGATATATTTTCAGCTTCCTTGCTGTGAATATTGCCAATCAAGCCATCAGAAGGCGCAATAATATCCAACTTTCGCCCCTTATCCTCATAAAAAGACTGCTCCGATTGCAGTTTTCGGAGTTTGACGTAGTAAGGATTTGTTTTAGAATTGAGTTTGTTTTGCAATCTTTCAATTTCCAAATCGAGCGGCTTTACTGCCATTTCCAACTCCTTTTTCAAAGCATCTATTTTGGCTTGCGTCGCATTAGAAAACGTATTGTCTCCTTTTTCGACGGTTTTCAAATCCTTCACCAACGCTTTATTTTGGGCTAGTCGAGCTTCTATCTGAGCGATTTCGCTATTGATTTCGCTTTCTTTTACCGCTTTTTTGGTCTTTAATTTATCAATCGAAGCCGCTATTTCGGTTTCCCACATCAGCCGTTCTACTTGCGTTTCCTCCTTTTCGTAAACGATTTCGTTCAGTTTGAGCGGCAACTTGTTGTGCGAAGCCTCCAAAAGCGGTGTGCCTTTAGTCACTTGCTGTCCAGTCGTTACAAATATTTGATTGACCAACACAGCGTGTTCTAAATTAATTTCAGTTTCTTTATTTTCAGCGAAACCATAAAACAAAACGGTCTGCTTTTGATATTGGCTACTTATTCGCCAAACGCCAATTGCTGCTACAATAGCTACGAGATATAATAGGTTAAATCTTTTCAAAATTCTTTCTCATTTAAATCGTCAAATCCATATCTTGAAACTCCAATTTTATGGCTTTGATGTTATCAATCTGTTGCAAAGCTGCAATTAGAGCCGTACCGTCTTCATTACCCTTTAGCCTCAAATGATATTCGTATTGCGTTCTTCCTTCTTTTTTGCCAGAAGTCAGGATACTATAATTTTTCAATAAATGATTGCGACAGTACTCTTTTAGTATTTTCTTCAAATCGTTGGGCTTTTCGCCTTGTGGCAATTCAAATATTAAAATACCGACCATATTATTGGCTTGGCTAAATGGCGTAAAACGCAACATAATCGCCACCAAACAAAAGGCAATAGTACCTACAAATGCTATCACAAAGCCAAATACGCCACAAGCAATACCCGTAGCAATAGACGCAAACATAAACACCATATTGCGAGGATTGCGGATAGTTGTCCGAAACCGAATAATCGCTAATGCTCCCAACATTCCCAATCCTCTTGCCAAACTATCTCCTATCGCTTGCATTACCATCGCTGCTACTAGCGAAATGAGTATCAATGATTGCAAATAATGAGTAGGCTGCGCCACATTCCGAGACGTTCGCTCGTAAGTAAAGGCTATCAAAGAGGACAGAATAAAAGCACTCACTACCGTAAATATAATAGATATAAAGGTAGGGTTTTCGCTGTTGTATTGTATCGTAGAAAAGTCAAACATTGTCAAGTACATTGAGGGCTAAGATACGCTAAGAAATATCCTAGCCCCGAATTGATGATTGTATTTTATTGAAGATTAAGTAGTTTTAATCAAAGTTTTTAAGGGCAGTACTGCCTACTTTTTACCTCACTACCACTAATTTTTTTACGGTATTTCCATATTTCAACAAATACATTCCATTGCTCCATTTAGAAGCATCAATTTGGAATTGAGGCGTTGAAACATGAACTTCTTCTATTTTGCGCCCTTGCGCATCAAAGACTTCAAAAATAGTATTTTCCAACTTATCCGTATCTATCTCAATATTCAAAAAGCCTCTCGTTGGATTAGGAAACATCCTGAAATCATTTTGATTTTCAACTTCATTCGTCGAAGTCGTATTATCATTATTCGCATTGTAAGTTGGTGCTTGTATCACAAAATTGCCCGTACCGTTTGGTACTCTAGCGTAACCCATATCCGTAGTTTGTTGTCCAAATGACAAAGAATCTACTACCAATACGAATTGGTCAAGCAACATTAGGGTTTCGCCACTAGCTGATAATTTGAAATTGGCATGAACAGGCACTGGCCCTTGACTGCTATCCTCGTCCGCCCAAATAATCAAATAATCATTTGCGTCAATCGACGTACCGCTCGGAATATCGTATTTCGTTAAGTTGTCCGTTTTGTCGGTGATGTACCAGCCGCTCAAATCCACGGTTATATTTGACTTATTGTATAATTCAATCCAATCATCAAAATCGCCAGCATTATCCGCTACCGTTGAAGTATTAGATGCCATGATTTCATTAATCACAATAGATGAATTGCTAGATGCGCCAGCCGTTACATTATAAAAATAAACGTCGTGTTCTGCGCCCTTTGGCATATAACTTCTCGTATTCACCGCATCATTGGCAATAGCTTCTACATAAAAACGCACATTTGTACCCAAGCCATATCCCGGAATGCTTGCACCATATATGCCATCGTTTGCGCTGCCGTCGTTGTGCATTCCATCATCAAACATCGTCGCCATTTCAAAATTGCCGACTAACTCATCAGAATAATACAAGTTCACGCCCGAAATACCATTAGTAGAACTTACCGCAGCACTCACAGTTACGGCTTGATTCGCTTGAGGTTTTAGCCACGTTTGACCATTTGTAGCGTAAGATACATTTGTAATAGTAGGCGAAGGTCTATTAATACTTGATAGGTTCGAGAGATAATTATATCGGTTGTTCATAAAACTTTGAAGTGCTGATACTTCGCTATTGAACTGATTGTAAGTACTCGTTTTCTTGGGGTCGGCTTGTACTTTATCATCTATAAAGTTGGCATATTGCCTAATCAATGGGTTGATATTAGCAGTATCCATTGCTTCTGTTAGCATCGTTCTGAAATGCGCCAAATAACGCTGACGAATGCTAGGCACTGCCAACATTCTATTGAGTAGCGGATAATTGGCATTCGTAGCATTGTGGAAAGGCGACCACGACACTTTGCTGGCATCCATTACGCTATTTCCATCATACTCCAATGGTACGATTTGCCCCGTTTCAGGCTCGTAATAAAGGTAGTAATCCATTTTTCCTTTATAAACATAGCCGTCATCGTCGGTGAATAAAATTTCGCTTGCCAAAAACCACAAAGTACGGTCAATGTCTAATACTTCCTTCAAACTATCTTCCAAACTCGCCATTGGTGTATTTTCAAGAATATTCGTTACCCTCACCAAGTCTTCCCATGGGTTGTCTTTTTTGGCTGTTTTTAAAGTATAATATTGCTGATAATCAGCCGTATCGTTACTCAAATAATTGAGTGCCGCAGTGCCGTCGCCCCAATTGGGCCCGCCAGGACCGCCCGGGCCTCCAGGACCACCAGGGCCGCTGCTTGTTGGTGAGTCGGCTCTCCATCGAGTACCGTCGTTACTCAAAAACCACTCATTCAAAAAATCTCCATTCAACTGCTGAACGTGCGGATAAATGCCCCAACTCTGCCCGTTGATATAAAGGTTTACGAAAGAGGCTTTTGCCGCAGGAATGTATTTTCTAATTTGATGTAAGTAGATAAATTCTCTCAAAAATGAAGCGTCGCCAAAGCAATTATTCAAATTTAGGGTCTGATAGCCCATCAAATCTAAGTTGGGGTCGGTGTGGTCTAGTTTAATATTGAAAGATTTTTTTTGCGAATTTTGAGCTAATAAATAAGAAGTTTGCCCCTTGAAACGCACACCTACACCGGGATAAGTCACACCATCTACTGTCATATCTGCGGCGAGGTCTATTTTATTTTGATAATTGCTTTGGAGTAGATTCCAGTAGTTGGATTGGCTAAAAGTCAAATCAATGGTGCGGATAATAGAAGGGTCGTACAATCCCGTAGTTTGCTCACCGCCTGTGAATAACATTCTTCCGTCTGCGGATAAATGCATTTCTTTTGGAAGCGTTTGGGCGTTGGCTGCTTGCCAACAAAAACTTCCTAAAAGTAGTAGAATAAGTGTAAAAGGTAATTTTTTCATAAAAAATATGGATTAAATATATTTAATTGCTTTTAAAATTGGATACAATATTAAGTAGGAATTTACTTAATTATAAGCAATAATAATAATAAATTAGTAGCGGATAGTAGAATTGAATATAGTCTAAAACATTTGCTTATCTTACCTAGTGCCAATTGATATTAAAACGTTGCACGAAGTTAGAGATAAATATTTGGAG
>CALOED010000022.1:0-9375 GCA_942492005.1 uncultured Saprospiraceae bacterium | reverse complement strand
GGCGTATCAAATTGGCAAGCAGACTGGTCAATTGGTAATTGATAACTTCGCAGACCCTGTGTTTCAGGGAAAACAACAAGAATGGCTACCTAGTGTAGGCGCAGGTGTTTTTTACTACAATGAGCATTTTTATTTAGGATTATCAGTTCCAAATATATTAACCAATGATTTGAATGATGCGGGAAATCCATCAGACCCTGACTTGATGTTGGCTAGACAATTCGGACACTACTATTTAGGTGGTGGTTTGATTTTACCTTTCAACCTTTCTAGAACAATTGTATTCAAACCTTCATTCTTAATCAAAAACTCAAACCTATTTGGTGAATTTAAAAATGACCCGACAGGGAATGTAGGCGCACCAACAGAATTTGATATTGATTTATCTTTATTATTTTACGACGCATTATGGGTAGGAGCATCTTTCCGTTCAGCATTTGAAGGCTTCAACGGAGAATCTTCTTACGACTCTGCCGATATTTGGGTGGCTTATTTCTTGAGAAATGGATTTAGAGTAGGTGCAGCATTTGACTATACTTTAACGGAACTTCAACGACCTGCTCAAGGGTCATTTGAGATAGTATTAGGTTATGAGTTTAGCTACAAAGAATCAGCTATTCTTACACCGAGATACTTCTTCTAAAAAGCGAAAAAGTGTTTTGGGTTGATTTGAAAATGAAAAAAGGTACTAGAAAACAACTAAAATGATGTAAATAGGTTAAAATTTTCAATAATAAATATATCTAACAAAAAGTGGTATGTTATTTGAAAATGTATAATCAGAGTATAATATTAACGTTGCAACAAAAAAGATGCTCTAAAAAATATTTTAGAGCATCTTTTTTTATACCAAATACGAACTAGAATTCCTTCCAAACAAATAATCTTCACAACTCATTTTTTATCCTTTTTGGTAACTGAAAAGGTATGAAAACTTGATGTATTTATATATATTGTTTAATGTGTGATAAATTTTGATTTATTATACATTAATAAAAAACTCAATATGTATGCGTACTGATTGAGTTTTTGTTATCCCAATATAAATACTTTAAATATACAACGTACAGATAAATTTTAAGATTTGAGACGAAAAAGTACATCTGCCAATAATTGGTAGCTTATAAGTCACAAAAATATAGGTTTATCCATTTATATAGAGAGTATATTAGGTAATACTCAAAAGCCAGAGAGAATTTTTTTAAACAAACAAAATTAGTATAGAAATGCAAGCTAGACACATTTTTACTACTTTGCTATTACTCGTATTTTTCGCATTTAGCGCATCTGCTCAAAAAGCGAAACTACAAAGAGCCAACAAAGAATTTGAACGATTTAATTATCATACTGCTATCCCTCTCTATTTAGAGATATTAGATAAAGTAGATGTATCTGAGGCTAAGATAAAATTGGCAGAGAGTTACAGAAGAATGAACAATTGGAAAGAAGCAGAATACTGGTATGGTCAAGTCGTGCATCTTCCTGATGCCAAACCCGTATTTTCATTATATTACGGAAAAGCCCTTCAAGCCAATGGGAAATGTGATTTGGCGAAAGAATGGTTTGAAGAATATGCCCGTCAAGAACCCGACGATTTGCGAGGAAAACTCCTTTCGCAAGCCTGCACCAAAGATGAAATTGAAAAAATTATCAATAAATGTAACTCCTGTTACGAAATTCAGCCCGTACCTATCAATACCAAATACGATGATTTTGGACCAGTGTATGTGGATAACGGTTTAGTTTTCGCATCCGAAAGAACGGACGGAGGTATGGTAGAACGTACCTATGAATGGACAGGTTTCCCATTTTTAGAGTTGTATTTTACGGCAGTAGATACCCTCGACGAAGCTAATTTTGAATATACTTACCAAAAAAATCCAAAAGAATATCGAGGAAAAGTAAATACAAAATACCACGATGGCCCAGTATCTTTTTCTAAAGACCAAAAGACGATTTACCTCACTCGCAACAACTATTTTGAGCGCAGAAGAGGTAGAGACGACGAAGGTATTACTCGTTTGAAAGTCTTCATTGGAGACAAAAAAGGCAACAAATGGGAAAACCTAAGAGGTTTGCCCTTCAACTCTGATGAGTATTCAGTAGCACATCCGACGATGGCTCCGGACCAAAAAACCTTATTTTTCTCTTCAGATATGCCAGGTGGCTTTGGCGGAATGGACTTGTATTATTCCGTATTTGAAGACGGACAATGGGGCCCTCCAATTAATTTGGGACCACGCATCAATACCGAAGGGCATGAAGTATTCCCTATTTATCACCATGCTTCCAACAAATTATACTTCGCATCCGACGGACAAGTTGGTTTGGGAGGTTTGGATATATATTATGTGATAGACCAAGATGGCGTTTGGACACCGCCTTCAAACGTTGGCGCACCTATCAACTCTCAATTCGACGACCATAGCATTATTCTGAATGACGAAGAATCGTTTGGTTATTTTACTTCCAACAGAACGGGAGGTCAGGGCAGAGACGATATTTATAGCTTTAGAAAAAGAGTAGTAAAAGTAGAATTGTTGGTCTTTGACCAAATTACAGGCGACCCAATAGCGGGTTCAGATGTATTTTTATCTTGTTCCAAAGAAACACTTTATACAGGCAGCGACGGTACCGTCGAAATAGAAATGCCCGTAGATAACTGCTGTAACTATACCGCTAATAAGGAAGGTTACATGGAAAAAGAAATGGAAAGCTGTACCAATGGCTACGAACCAGGCACTAAGATGTTCGTCAAAATTCCATTATCTCGCCCAATGGCATTCAACCTATCGGGAACTGTTACGGATGAAAAAACAGGAAAACCAATTTCTGGAGCATTGGTAGAACTGACCAATGATTGCGGACAACAGTTGCGAGAATACACCACAGGGCAAGACGGTATGTATGACTTTAGAGACTTAGCACCAGACTGTTGTTATTCAGTGCGTGCATCCAAAGACCCATTGTATGTGGCCAAGTCCGTAAGCGGTATTTGTACCAAAGGAGCTACAAAGTCCGAAGACTTCGTAAGAGACGTGCAATTATTGAGAACAGGCGAAATTCCAATTGCGGGCGGAAATGACAGACCCAAAAAAGGTACTCCTATTGATTTGGACAACGACGGCAATCCTGACGGCTTAGATATTGACGGAGACGGAACCATAGATGAATACTTCGCAGACTTAGAAGAAGTCAGCCCGGGAGTTGTTCGCCCAGGAAGTATTCGCCCAACGGCTTATGTTATCAAGCATATTTATTATGATTTTGATAAATCTTACATCCGTGACGACGCACAAGGCCCACTAGATACATTGGTGATGATGCTCAAAGACAATCCGACATACATTGTAGAAATTGGTTCGCACACCGATGCCCGTGGTTCAAATCGCTACAACAATCGCCTTTCAGAAAAAAGAGCAAAAGCAGTAGTCAATTATTTGGCAAACTACGGAATCAGTAGAGACCAATTGAGATATGAGGGCTATGGTGAAAAACAACCAACCAATGATTGTGTGGACGAAGTGCCATGTGCCGAAGACCAACACCAGCGCAATAGACGTACAGAGTTTAGAATAATAGGAACTATCAATGGCGGAATGTTCGATTCTCCAATATATTCTCAACCGCCAGTATATGTAAAAACTGACCCATGCGTTGGTTGCCCATTTTAGGAAAATAACGAATAGATGTAGTTATCAGAAATAGGCTGGTTTTTTTTGTAAAAAGCAGCAAAACACTTTCACAAAACAGCTTTAGGGATTTTTTCTCTAAAGCTGTTTTTTTATTTTAAAAGGCATCATTATTAGCTTTTAATATATGATTATAATATTTAATAATGTTGATAAGTATAATATAACTTATTTGTATGATGTCACTCATTTTAAATGATGTATATACTAAAATATATATAATATTTTTTTATATTTGTATTAATTGTTAAGATACATGAAGTAAGAGAGAGAATTAAAAATTGAACGTTGATTTTACTCTCTGCTTTAGTAAAAAAAGTTTAAGATGAATGCTAAAAACATATTAATCACATTGCTGCTGTTACTGACTTGTTCTGTATATCTGCAGGCGCAAAAGTCGAAGCTACAACGAGCAAACAAAGAATACGAAAGGTACAATTACGAAGTTGCTATTCCGATGTACCTAGAAGTATTAGACAAAACGGATGCTCCTGAGGCTAAAGCAAGATTGGCGGAGAGTTATCGCCGTACTAATAACTGGAAAGAAGCAGAATTTTGGTACGGACAGATTGTAAACCTTCCCGATGCTAAAACCATCTATTATCTTTATTACGGAATGTCGTTGCAAGCCAATGGCAAATGCGACTTAGCCAAAGAATGGTTTGAAGAATATAGCCGACTAGAACCCGACGACCACCGAGGGGCATTGCTCGCCAAGGCTTGCACCAAAGACGAAATTGAAGTCATTATTAATAAATGTAACTCTTGTTACGAAATTCAAACCGTGCCAATCAATACGAAATTCGACGATTTTGGCCCCACAGTATATGGCAATGGTTTGGTATTTGCTTCTGAAAGAGACGAAGGAGGCGCAGTAAAACGCATTCACGAATGGACGGGTTATCCATTTCTTGAACTTTTTTATACTCGTGTAGATACATTGGATTTAGCCAATTTTGAATTTACTTATGAGAAAAAACCAAAAGAATTTAGTGGAAATTTAAATACAAAATTTCACGACGGCCCTGTTTCTTTCTCAAAAGACGAACAAACAATTTACATCACTCGCAACAATTATTTTGAACGCAAGAGAGGTAAAGATGACGAAGGCGTTACTCGCCTCAAAATATTCATTGGCAAAAAAGAAGGCAAAAAATGGGGAAAACTCGAAGGCCTGCCCTTTAACTCCGATGAGTATTCAGTAGCGCATCCGACCGTTACAGCAGATGGCAAAAAAATGTATTTCTCTTCGGATATGCCAGGCGGCTTTGGCGGAATGGACTTGTACTACACCGAACTAGATGGCGGACAATGGGGCCCGCCTATCAATTTGGGTTCAGCCATCAATACCGAAGGACACGAAGTATTCCCTTATTTTCATACGAAAAACGAGAAATTATATTTCTCCTCTGATGGTCAAGTTGGACTAGGCGGTTTGGATTTATATTTCTCAAAAGAAGTAGATGGAACTTGGGCACCGCCTTCTAATGTTGGCGCACCGCTCAACTCCAAATGGGACGATTTAGCCATCACATTGAATGATGATGAAACTTTCGGTTACTTTACCTCCAATAGAGAAGGCGGAAAAGGACGTGATGATATTTATAGTTTTAGGAAGAAAGTAGTGAACGTTGAAGTATTGGTGTTTGATGAACTCACCAATATTCCCATTCCAGGCTCGGAAGTATATATAGATTGCTCGAAGCAAACCTTAACGACCAATAGCAAAGGTATTATCGAAATCGAAATGCCTATTGAGAAGTGTTGCAAATTCATGGCAAGCAAAGAGACTTATCGTGATAATGAGATGGAAGCCTGCACCGAAGGTTATGAACCAGGGTCAAAGATGCTGTTGAAAATTCCTTTGGGCCGTCCGTTAGCATTCAATCTCTTTGGAAAAGTATATGACGACTCTACCAAATTGCCCATTCCAGATGCTGTTGTAGAATTGTTAAATGACTGTGACGAGCCTGTAAGGACGTTTACTACGGGCTTAGATGGAAAATATACCTTCCCCGATTTGGATAAAAGTTGTTGTTTCTCAGTACGTGTCACAAAAGATGCAATTACTGCAAATAGTAGTATCATGTATTTGAGTAATACAATTGATAAAATATGCACAAGAGGACAAACGATGTCTAAGGATTTTGAAGTAGATGTTCCGTTGAGTCCAATCTTTACTTTTGCAGGAGGAGGAAAGAAGCCGGGGCAAAACCCTAATAATCCAGGCGATATTAATAATCCTAGATATGGAGATGAATATCCAAAACCGGGCGACCCTAACTACGACCCCGATGATATTAATAATCCAAATAATCCAAATTATCACGGTGATAGAGTGCCGATTGCCTTTATCATTAAGCATATTTACTATGATTTTGATAAATCTTATATCCGTGATGATGCAGTCGGACGTTTGGATACCTTATATGATATATTAGTAGAAAATCCAAAATATATTGTAGAAATAGGTTCGCATACCGATGCAAGAGGCTCAAATAGGTACAATGCTCGACTTTCTCAAAGAAGGGCAAAAGCCGTCGTAAATTGGCTAGTAAGCAGAGGCATTAGCCGTGATAGATTAACTTATGAAGGCTATGGCGAAAATCAGCCAACGAATGAATGTGTGGACGAAGTGCCTTGTGCCGAAGACCAACATCAACGCAATCGTCGTACTGAATTTAGAGTAGTAGGTACTACTGACGGCGCGCGATTTGATACCAGATATCAATCCACAGCACCGAGGTACGTCAAAGTGGACCCTTGCTTGAATTGCCCGTTTTAACGAATAAATAGGCTACCGCTGTTCCGTAAATTAGATGCAGTAACAGCCTATTATCTCATAATAAAAACAGCCATTTGAATTGAAAAATTCAGATGGCTGTTGCTATTTAGTATGTCACGAAAACAAAATTTTTGCAAATAGTAAAAAATGGCACGATAATTTAAGTATATATTTATGTTTAGATTAACTAACTTATTTACTTTCTTACTTTTCTGAAAACTTTGATATATGAAACAGAGATATATACTTTTTACCTTACTTGCGTGCTTGCTCTTGTCGAGTGCTGCTTTTGGTCAAAAAGCAAAACTAAAAAGAGCCAACCATGAATATAAGCAATTGAATTTTCAAAGAGCAATTGTTTTATATCTTGAAATATTGGACAATACAGATAATGCTGATGCAAAAATCAACTTAGCAGATGCTTATCGTAAAGTCGGAAATACTGCCGAATCAGAGTATTGGTACGGTCAAATCGTTTATTTACCAGATGCAAAGCCTATTTACAAATTGTATTATGCGAAAGCATTGCAAGCTAATGGCAAGTGTGATTTGGCGAAAGAATGGTTTCAGGCATATTCAAAAGACGTACCCGACGATTGGCGTGGACGCTTATTGGCTCAGGCTTGTGAAAAAGATAAGTTGAAAGTTTTGACCAATGCTAAGAGTAAATTTTACGAAATAGAAGGACTACCTTTCAATACGGCAAAAGATGATTTTGGCCCTGCTATTTTCAAAAATGGTTTAGTTTTTTCATCAGAAAGAGACGAAGGCTCTTGGAAAAAACGTACGCACACTTGGACAGGAAATCCATTTTTGGAAATATTTTTTACGGAAGTAGATACTTTAGATGCAGATAATTTTGAATTTACCTACGAAAAAAATCCAGGTAAATACAGCGACAATAAATTAAATTCTAAATTCCACGATGGACCATTGTGCTTTTCAAGAGATTACAAAAAAGTATATTTTACGCGCAATAATATTTTTGAAGGCAAAACCAATAGAGATGATGATGGTATCGTAAGATTGAAAATATTTTCTGGCGATTTGGTCAATGGAAAATGGGAAAACCTTGAAGGTTTGCCGTTCAACTCGGACGAATATTCAGTAGCACACCCTGCTATTACGCCTGACGGTCGCACCCTGTATTTTGCTTCGGATATGCCGGGCGGTTTTGGTGGAATGGACTTATGGGTGACGCATTACGATAATGGTCAATGGTCGCCTCCAACTAACTTAGGGCCTCGCATCAACACAGAAGGCAACGAAATTTTCCCTTACTACCACATTTCTAATAAATTGTACTTCTCATCTGACGGACAATTGGGATTAGGCGGTTTGGATGTTTTTTATGTTCAAGACTTGGATAAAGACTACGGCCCAATCATCAATATGGGTGCGCCTTTGAACTCTACTGCCGACGATTTCGGTATGGTGTTGAACGATAACGAAACGTATGGTTACTTTTCTTCTGACAGAACGGGCGGCGTAGGTAATGATGACATTTATGCCTTCAAATTAAATATTGTAGATGTAGATGTTTTGGTATATGACGAACTTACAGGAGACCCAATAGCGGGTGCTTCGGTTTATGATGCTTGTAGCGAAATTACATTTACAACTGGCGCAGATGGTATTGTAACTATTCAAATGCCAACTAAAGAATGTTGT
Organism: uncultured Saprospiraceae bacterium; assembly: GCA_942492005.1. Lineage (GTDB taxonomy): Bacteria > Bacteroidota > Bacteroidia > Chitinophagales > Saprospiraceae > CAKZLL01. The sequence goes on along the minus strand of CALOED010000022.1, from coordinate 1,227 downwards.
AAATTTTCAGCAAGTAAGTCAGAATACAAAGACAATACAGAAGAAGCCTGTACTCGAAAAAGCAAGCCAGGCGATAGAATGTTGGCTAAAATTCCTTTGAGAAAACCATTGGAATTTGCTTTGGTAGGTACTGTTACACATAAAGAAACGGGCGTACCATTAGCAGGCGTTACGGTTACTTTGATGAGCGATATGACTTGTGGTGGCGAAAAAGTGACTTTCACAACGGACGCAGACGGCAAATATCGTTTTGATTTGGATAGCGACTGTTGTTACCGAGTGAGAGGCGAAAAAGAAAATCACTTGGCACACATCGTAAAAACAGATATTTGTGCAAAAGGAAAAACCAAATCAGAAGTATTCGTTCAAGACCTACAATTGATGCCTTACGCTGGTGATGATATTTTTGCAGACAATAATCCTGATGCCGAAATTCCTTCCGTACCGTTTGTTTTAGAACACGTGTATTATGATTTTGATAAATCTTACTTACGTGAGGAATCAAAAGGCTCTTTAGGAGAATTGTTGAAAATCATGCAAGACAATCCTACAATTATTGTAGAAATTGGTTCTCATACAGATGCAAGAGGTTCTGACCGCTACAATCAAAAATTATCTGAGCGTCGTGCCAAATCAGTAGTTGAATATTTAATCACTCAAGGCATTCCGAAAGAGCGTTTGACTTATGTTGGATATGGCGAAGAGCAACCAACAAATGATTGTGTGAATGAAGTAAAATGTGATGAAGACGAACATCAGCGCAACCGACGCACAGAGTTTAGAGTAATAGGTACTTTGGACGGCAAAACGTTTACGCAGAGTTCGCAGAAGCCAACGGTTATCCGCACAGACGCTTGTAAAAGTTGTCCATTCTAAACGATAAATCATATTAAAGTTTTTTTTGGAAAAGGAAAGGGTAGGGCTGAGAGGCTTTACCCTTTTTTGTGTTTTATATGTTCCGTCCTAAAACACCTTTAATATTAGATAAACTAAACCTTTAGTTCAAAATAAATTTAGAAAGAAATAAGCAATTCCGCTTAAATATTTAGACGATAAAAAGAAAAAATTGACAAGTTTTTGGCTTTTAACCCAACATTTGCACATTTTGGGGTTGATTAGTTTTGAAAAATTAACCGCTAAAAAAGTCGGGTACAATGTTGATTAAAGTTTCAGCATATAATCCCTTAGAATCTTTAAACCAGTGATCGACAAAAGTTCTTGATTAGG
>CALOED010000021.1:0-4638 GCA_942492005.1 uncultured Saprospiraceae bacterium | reverse complement strand
GGTATGATAGCCTTACAACGCAACGATACCGATAGGGGAGAAGCACTTTTGACAGAGGCTTTGGAGAAGGGCTTGCCAACGGATAACGATAAAGCAATGGTGCTTTTGAACCTTGCACACGTTAATTATAGTAAAAAGAAAATTTAATATTGCAAAAGGGCAAGTGCGTCAAATCAAAGAATTGGACACAAAAGACCCAACCGTTAAACTCAAAGTAGCTGAACTGGAACAAGCTCTAAAATCTCGCCCTCAGGGTATGCAAGCTATGATGTATAAAGGCATGGGAGGAAAAGGGCAACGCATTGTGCGCCAACAGCCGGGAACAACTCAAAAGAAATCCAACAATAGAAAAAGCAGCAGCAAGCGTAAGAAAAAGAAGTAAAAGAAAATTAGACAATATTCTGTTTTGTGTGCGATGCACATAAAACTACTCAAAATCAGTAGGTTGCATTTTGCACCATACCATTTTTTTTAGAATAAAGTCTATTGTTATGATTGTTGGATTGTTGGATATGTTTTGTAAACCCATCTAGCAATCCAACAATCATAGCCATATTTCCAACTACTTAATATTTTCTCCCACGTTTTTATAAACGCCTCTTTTTCCACTGAAAAACTTTATAACAATTCTCCATGACTAGCACCTTTTTTAATAGAATTTTTGTAGAAAGCATCAAAACTTATCACGTCAAAGACGATGTTCGTCAGCCTTGCCCAAATCCTTATCCGCCCAAAACACTGGAGCATTTACTTTTCTTAAAAAATTGGATAGACACCGTTCAATGGCACTTAGAAGACATCATTCGTGCAGAAGACATTGAGCCAGCTAAAGCCCTGAAAATCAAGCGAACAATAGATGCGTCTAACCAAGACCGAACGGATAGGGTAGAGGAAATTGATGATTATTTTTTTGAAAAATATAAAAACGTATCGCCCAAACCTGACGCACGCCTGAATACCGAAACGCCAGCATGGGGAATTGATAGGTTATCAATTTTGAACCTCAAAATCTATCACATGAATGAAGAGGCAAATCGAAAAGACGCTTCGGAGGCGCATCGCTCAAAATGCCAACTCAAACTCAATACCTTACTCCAACAGCAAAAAGATTTGTCTCTTGCTATTGACCAATTACTAGCCGACATCGAAAAAGGCAATTGTATCATCACGACTTACAAACAAATGAAAATGTACAACGACCCAGAATTGAATCCTGTGCTTAGGAAGGAGGTTTGATTTGTGAGTAGGTTAAACAATAATAGCAATCCAACTAATGAAAAATCTCTTAGTCATCAGGTTATCCGCAATGGGCGATGTGGCGTTAGCTGTTCCAGTATTGCAAGCCGTTTGCACGCAAAATGAAGGGATTCATTGCACGGTGGTGACTCGTCCTTTTTTCAAAGATTTGTTTGTAGGCATCCCGAATTTGAGTGTTTTTACACCTGATTTGAAACAGCGACACAAAGGTTTTTTGGGGCTAATACGATTGTTTTTCGATATTCAAAAAGCACGAAAGATAGATACCGTCATTGATTTGCATGATGTCTTGCGTTCCACGATTTTAAGAAATTTGTTTGGATGGTCAGGTCAATCAATTTTTAAAATAGACAAGGGAAGAGCCGAAAAAAAGGCAGCTACGGCAAAGAATCGCCCATCAATTGTTTCCCTCACTCACACAACCGAGCGATACGCAGAAGTATTTCGGCAAGCAGGTTGGAGCGTAGATATGAGTCAATTCCAACCTTTGAAGCTGAAACAAACCGAAAAAACAACCTCATTTTTATCCGTACTCAAAGGAGATTTAGTAGGCATAGCACCTTTTGCGCAGCACGCCCAAAAGCGATTGCCCATTGAAAAAATAGAAGCTACCATCGAAATTTTAACACAAAATGGAATGCAAATACTTTTATTTGGCGGCGGTGCATCCGAGCAGAAAGAGGCGGAAAGTATTGCTAAAAAATTTCCAAAACAAGTATTTTCCATTATTGGAAAATTCAACTTGCTAGAAGAAATGACTTTGATGCAAGAAGTGAAAATCATGCTAACGATGGATTCTTCCAATATGCACCTGGCTCGCTTAGTGGGAACGAAAGTCGTTTCGATATGGGGCGCAACGCATCCGAAGCTAGGTTTTAGCCCATTTCAGCAAGACGATAACCATTTATATATTCAAATTCCTGTGGAAGAATTGCCTTGCCGCCCGTGTTCGGTATATGGCAATAAGGTGTGCCATCGGGGCGATTGGGCGTGTTTGAATAGGATAGAAGTCGAAAATATCGTTTCTAAAATATAGAATAAAATGAATCCATTCGAGCAATTTTATACAGAGGTTTTGGATGTTGAAAAATATCCTGTGGTCAAAAATCACCTGTCCGTATTGGCTCAAAAGATGTTAGAAGGCATTGAAGCAGGAGAAAAAATCCTATTCACTGAAATCAATAATTATCATCCGAATTACTTGGGGAAATCCATTGTTTTTTTATCAGAAATAAATTGGACGCTCGAAGATTGTCAGACTACGATAGCTTGCGAATATGGTTTTGCTTCGTGGCAATCGGTTGAGGATTTGGGTGATTTAGAGTATGATATAAATTTTGAAAAAGCGGTAAATTCACTATTAGCGGGTAATTTGGAAGCCCTTGAAAAATGGATTGACCGAAATCCGAAGCTCATCAATTCGACTTCATCTTATGGGCATCAAGCCACTCTTTTGCATTATACCGCTAGTAATGGCGTAGAAATTTGGCGACAAAAAGCACCTGAAAACTTACCTGAAATAACGGCTTTTTTGCTAAAAAAAGGCGCAGACAAAACGGCTAAAATGCAAGTATATGGTGGTGGATTTACGCCATTTCAACTCTTAACATCCAGCGCACATCCTTACAAAGCAGGCACAGGCAAGGCAATGGAAGCGTTATTGAAATAAAAAAAAGGCTTCTAACCCTTGAGTTAGAAACCTTACAGCTCGTTAATCCTTTAACCTTTTATCTTATTAATCCACCTTTAAGTCAAAATCGTAAGCGTCATTAAAAGTACTCACGATAACCGTGTATTCGCCCTTCTTTACTTGCTCCAAGTTGAATTTAACTTTTGCTGCTTCTTTTTCTTTTGCACGATATTTTTTAGCATAAATCAAATCACCTTTTTTGTTGTAAATCTTTACACTTTTTACAGCAGCATTTGGGTTTGTTACGGTAAAACTACCCGTTTCTTGTGTCATTACAGGCTTTACCCAAGTTGCCATTTCGCCAATTCTTACAGAGCCATCTTTGTTGATAGTAATGTCTTGCACAAAGGTTTTAGCATCTCTTTTTACGTTTAAAGTGTATTCGCCTGTAGGAATTTGCGTCAAATCCAATCTCAAAGCAATAGCCGTAGTAGCTTTCATTTTCTTAGTAAATACCACAGCGTTGTTGTCATTTTTCAAGAAAACAGTTGTTGGTAGTTCTTCCAAATTAGTTAATCTCAAAATCACTGCCGTCTGAGCCTCCTCTGCTGTCACACTCAATTGACTATTGTCTTTAATCGGATTTTCAGCGTTTGCAAAAGTTGCGGCACTCAATAAAGTCATCAATGCAATTACCAATAAATTTTTCATCTTTTTTAAGTTTTTTTGTTGTCTTTTATTTTTTTTGAAAAAAGACCAACGTTAGTAGAAAATTGTTGCGTTCAATAAAATCGAAGCGTTTAGTAGTTCAGTTTTTGTTGCTTCATTTATTCATCAACTATAAAGAAAAGTTGTAAGCAAAAAGGTTGCACGAGAAAAAATAAAAATTTTAAATAAGTGTGATTTTTTTGTCTTACACCCTCTCTGACGAGGTGAAAAATAAATTTGTTACACCAAACTTCTAAAAATTTTATTTTAATTGCATCTATTATGGACGAGTTAGACCTAATTATATGCTGAATGACCCCAAAATATAGTTTTTTATTCTAAATGGAAGGTAACGGTAAGAAAGGTAGTTTTCTTGATTTTCGGAGAATTGAAATGTTAAAAAAGTGTTACTATTTTGCTAAGATTTGCATCGTTTTTCTTAATGAAAATATTAAAAAACTCAACGAACAACGGATTTATAACGATGAATGAAAGTAACCATCCTATGAGCGGCTTTAATTTAAATATGAATGGATAGGCATGAAAAAATACTATAAAAGCAGAAAAAATTTAACGAAAATAGATTTTAAGGTATATCAAAAAGAAGGCTAATGAAAAAAAAGTTGAAGATATTTTTGGAGTACACCTTACGAATAAAAATTTTATTTATTTTTTTATAAAAAAATAGAAAAGCAGCTAGATGGTGTTTAATCAAATACCATCTAGCTGCTTTTTAGTCACATCAAAAAAAATAATAAAAGATATTTTGAGATGCGTCTTTTTTGATTGGTTGTTTTGGGTAAGTTCAAAAAAAATCAGGCAAAAGCTAAGCATATTCCAACCAAAGTGTAACCACAGTTTCCTTTCCATGAACACTCTGAATGTCAATATTCCCACCATTGATTTCTACCAGTGATTTAGCAAGAAACAATCCAATGCCAGTGCCTTGTTGCTCGTATTGCTCTCGTTCAAATTGCTGAAAAGCGTTGATTTTTTTCAAATCACCCTGACGCATTCCACGCCCTTCATCCATCACTTTGATA
>CALOED010000020.1:0-13488 GCA_942492005.1 uncultured Saprospiraceae bacterium | reverse complement strand
AGAAACTGCTGGACTTCGCAAGTTAGAATCTCTCTCGTTTCCACAAAAATTGCCAGAGAACCAGTTTTTTTTGAACAAGCCAAAGGCGAACAAAAACGTGGATTAGAAGCTGCCTTTATCGGCAGACAGGCAGATTCCAATCCTACTATGATGGGTTTATTTGGAGCTTGCCCAAAATCTGTATGGTTTTCATCATTTCCATTAAAAAATCCCTAAATTCGCATTTTTAAAAAACATCAAAAAAAGAAAATGACAACGCAGCGACCTCGCATTTTAGTCACCAACGATGACGGCATACTCGCCAAAGGCATTCGAGCATTGATAGAAGTAGCACAGGAATTTGGAGAAGTAGTGGTAGTAGCTCCCGACCAGCCACAATCAGGGCAAGGACACGCCATTACGATGCGTGAGCCGCTCCGCCTTCGCAAAGTAAATCCATTCGACGACGTAGAGGCTTACGAATGCTCTGGCACGCCTGTGGATTGTGTGAAGCTGGCAAAGCAAGTGGTGATGAAAGATAATCCGCCCATTTTGTGCCTTTCGGCATCAATCACGGTTCAAATGCTTCTATTAATATTATCTATTCGGGTACGATGTCGGCAACGATGGAGGCTTCTCTCGAAGGGATAGACGCTGTTGGGTTTTCGTTGATGAACTTTTCGAGCGATGCCGATTTTGAGCCTTCGAAACGTTACATTCGCAAAATTATCCGTTATGTGCTAGAAGGCGGCTTGAAAGGAACGAATTTATTGAACGTGAATATTCCAAACTTGCACCAAGATGATTTGAAAGGCATGAAAATTTGCCGGCAAGCAGAAGCGGTTTGGATTGAAAATTTTCAGGAAGGTAAAGACCCTAATGGGCTTCCTTATTATTGGCTAACAGGCGTTTTTGTGAATAAAGATAATGGCGATGATACGGATGTAAGGGCTTTGTCGGAAGGATATATTTCCATTGTTCCGTGTGCGCACGACCTCACTGCCCACCATGCGATTGGTGGATTAAAATCGTTGGAGAGCTATTCTTAATTAGCTAAACGATTATCTTCTAGCAGCTTATTAATAAGTGAATTTTATAAAAAACTCAAAACGATGAGTAGATTTCAGAAAAGAAAACCCCAAAGTTGGGAAAAATACAATTCTATTTTATTTGGTGTTATTGTGGGTTTGGTAGTTCCATTTATTGGGCTTGCCATTTTGATGATGATAAATGAACAGTTAGTCGCCATGACTTCTTTTGACGGGCTGAGCGAAAAACTGTTGCGACTTTTGGCAATATGTTTAAATTTAATTCCATTCAATATATTTAGCAAAAAACGATTGCTGCCAAGTATGAGAGGTGTTTTTCTTCCTACTATGTTATATATTATTATATGGCTATTCTTATACAGCGAAGAACTGATGAAAAATTTTTAGTGACGGTAAACGCATTTGGGGATTTATTGTGATTTTTTATATCTACCACAAGTAGAACAAACAGATGAAATACTACATCATAGCTGGAGAAGCATCGGGTGATTTGCATGGCTCAAACCTCATGAAGGCATTGAAGCAACTGGATAACGATGCCATTTTTCGATATTATGGCGGTGACTTGATGCAAGCTGAAGGCGGCACTTTAGTCAAGCATTATCGAGATGGAGATTTTATGGGTTTTGTAGAAGTAGTGGCTAATCTTCGGACTATTCTCCGCAATATTGCCAATTGCAAAAAAGATATTGAAGCCTTTCAGCCCGATAAATTGATTCTTATTGATTATCCGGGTTTTAATTTGCGTATTGCAAAATGGGCAAAAGTCAAAGGGCTAACTATTGTATATTACATATCTCCGCAGGTGTGGGCTTGGAATGTAAAACGAGTGCATAGCATCAAAAAAATAGTGGACAAAATGCTTGTGATATTGCCTTTTGAGCAAGCATTTTATCAAAAATACGACTATGAAACCACATTCGTCGGCCATCCGCTTTTGGACGAAATCCGCAAAAGACAACCTAATCCTAGTTTTTATACTCAACATCAATTAGATTCCGCTAAGCGAATTATTGCCCTATTGCCAGGAAGTAGAGGGCAAGAGATTAACAGTTTATTGCCTACGATGTTGGAAATGGTTTCGCATTTCCCAAATTATCAATTCGTATTGGCTGGTGCGCCTTCTATCCCCGTAGCTCGTTATCAGGCTATGATTGAGGCATTTCAAAAAGAAAATAAGGAAGCTATTGAGGTTAAAATTATTCAAAATAAAACCTACGATATTCTCGAAAATGCAGATGCTGCCATAGTAGCATCTGGCACAGCAACACTGGAAACTGCCTTGTTTGAAGTGCCTCAAGTGGTTTGCTATCGTGGAAATTGGCTATCGTATCAAATTGCAAAACGGGTCATTCGGGGTAATTATATTTCTTTAGTCAATTTGATAATGGACAAATTAGTGGTTCAAGAATTGATACAAGCCGATTTTAACGAAGCCCATTTGAAAATAGCGGTTGGTAGAATTTTAGAAGATAATCATAGAAAACAGATAATGAACGATTATAAAACACTAAAACAAAAACTAGGCGATGGAGGCGCATCCGAGCGAGCGGCTCAAGCCATTTGGAGCTTATGAAGCATTTGAAAAAAGCCAACCTGCCTTCCAAAACTTGCCCTATCTGCCTTCGTCCCTTTGTATGGCGCAAAAAATGGGAGCGAGATTGGCAAAACGTAAAATATTGTAGCGAACGTTGTAAGCGAGCCGCCAAAAGTCAAAAAAAATAAAATGACTGATTAAACTCACTTTTTAGTAAAACTTAGTTTTTTATACCTACTTTACTAACCGTCCTTTCTAAAACTTTGCTTATCATTGCGTCAGTCCTAAATATTAAATACAGACCATGTTCACTTTTGCAGAAGTAGAGATTGATGCTTTGATAGTGCATCGAGTTGGTAATAAAAGCCAAGATGAAGGTTATACCCTTTCGAAGGAAGAATTAGCCGTTGATGAAGAGTTGCACATTGTACTCCAAGAGTATTTTCTGACTCCATTCAAATCAGAAGATATTTACCATTTTATACATCATGCAGGCGTAGCTATGAATGATGTGTATCAATATTGCAAAACGCTTTTTGAGGACAGAACTCAATTCAAAGCTGTATCTGAGCATTTACTCAAACATCTTTACGAAAAATCTAGCCACCTAAAATAAAAAGTGGCGAATTGTACGTCGCATTTTTGGAAAATGTAATTGTAGAAGATGAGCTAGTAGAAGCTATTGGAATTTTCAAATCGGAGAACAAAGAAACTTATTTGACCTTTCCGGAAGACGAAAAGAAAATCAATATTTCTTCCAAAGAAGGGGTGAGTACTCGAAAACTCGACAAAGGCGCAATCATTTTCAACGCCTATCAAGAAGAAGGCTACCGAGTGATTTCTACCGATATGAGTAGTTCGGAGGCCAGGTTTTGGAAAGAAGAATTTTTGGGCATCGACCACCTCCCCGACAATACTTATCATACCAAAGCATACCTTAATATATGCAAGGATTTTGTAAAAAAAGTCTATTCTAAAGAAGAGGATAAAAAGGAGCAAGTAGAGTTTTTGAATAAATCCTTAGAGTTTTTTGAAAATAATGACACGTTCGATTTTGAAGATTTTTCAAAGCAAGTGATTGAAAAAGAAGAGTATAACGACAAATTTCAAGACTTTAAGCAAAAATACGAAGACCAAAAAGGCATCGAAACCCAAGAGGATTTTGTAATTTCAAAATCGGCTTTGCAAACCATGCGCAAAAAATTTAAATCCCTCATTAAGCTAGATACCAAAGTAGAAATAAAAGTCAATCCCAATCCTGACGAACCTAATGCTAGTCAAAAGTATATGGAAAGAGGCTACGACGAGGAAAAGGGAATGTATTATTATAAAATATATTTTAATCAAGAGCAGTGATAAGATAAAAACGCTTCATCTATACGGCGAAGCGATAATCCTCTAAAAAGCAAAATGTTGGCTATCTTAGAGGAATTGTACTTTATTTATAATTTGTAATTTAATATTCATTATTCATTAGATTTTGACTTCTTAGAAACAAAATTTCACAAATAATAGCATCTTTTGTTACGAATAGAGGTAATTTTTTTATTTTACACTCGCAAACCGATTATTTTTGATTTACTATATTTTTTGGAATTTTGATGTAATGATTTTCAAGCTCTAACGCATTTAATTTCATTACACCATGAGTTTAGGATATAAATATTGAAACTTCTACATCAAAATTATTTTTCATGAAGAAAATTTTAACTCTTGTATTTGTTTTATGTTCGTTGATGGCGTATGCCCAACCACCGAACGACTCCTGTTTAACAGCAATTCCCGTTCCGCTTACTGCTGGCTCGGGTACGTTTGCAGGTAACTTAACTGGCGCAACTGCTTCTAATACAGGTTTTGCCGATGCGTGTTTACTACCATTGGCACCCGTAAATGATATTTGGTATAGCTTTACAACTGACCCTCTTATCGTAGATTACGAAATCAAAGTAGATGGACTTGTGGCAGGTGCAAATGTAGCATTTGCTATTTATAGAGGTGTTTGTAATACTTCTACTATTGCTATGCTTCCCGTAGATTGTATTAATGACAGCCCTGCTGCCAATCAATCTACTACTTTAATCGTAACAGGACTTGACCCTGCTGCTCCTTACTTTATTCGTGTAACGAGCTATGGTACAGCTTCCAACATCACGGGTACTATCAATCCGTATGTTCCACCTATTATTCTGAACACAACTACTACTGGACAAACGAACACAAATTGTACAGGTACTTTATTTGATAGTGGTGGACCAACAGGAGATTATGGCCCATTAGAGGATTATAGTTATACTATATGTCCTACTGACCCTCATTCTTGTGTAGTTTTGAATGTTCTAAACTATCAATTTGAGCCATTCCCATCTTCTGATAAGTTGGATTTTTACTTAGGTTCAGTTACCTTCCCTACCTCACAGTTGCCTTATTCGGGCGTGTGTGACCAAGGGTCTTCTACCATCATCACGTTACCAGATAGTTGTATTACTATTCGTTTCCGTTCAGATGGTACGAATCAGTTCTCTGGTTTCCAGATTGATTGGACTTGTGTTTCATCTTGTCCGCCGCCGCCGCCTGTAAGCGATTGTTACAATACAACGGTAGTGCCTCAGTTACCTTTTTCAGAAGCAACACAAACTACGTGTGGTGCTGGAAATAACTATACGAGTGCAGATGCTTGTGGTAGTACTTATATGGACGGTGAAGATGTAACTTATACTTATACTTCTAATGGAGATGAGTGTATTCGCATCAAATTGAATGGCACAGGAACAGATGTCGGTTTATTTATAATGGATGATTGTCCGTTAGCCGATGCTTCTACTTGTTTAGCATCTAGCGAAGCATCCGCAGGTAATCCAGAAATTAATTCCGTTTACCTAGCAGATTCAGGAACATACTATATAGTAATTAGTTCCGCACAAGCCTGTGCTAGTTGTACAAGTTTTGATATCCTGATTGAAAACGCTCCATGTCCTCTTAATGTAGATGATAACGTAACTGCGGATAGTTTAGTAAAAACAATTGCAGCACAAGGCGTTTTGGTACAAAATGCCGTTATTGATTGTCCACAAGGTGCATTTGGTGTATTCTCAGGTGGAGTTGGCGATGGGACTACTTTCATGGATGGCGGTATTGTATTGTCATCTGGAGCTGCACTTGGTGCAGAAGGACCTTCCAACATCTTCTCAAGTGTGCAACTAGGTTCTGGTGGAGATTCTTTATTAACAGTACTTGCAGGTCAGCCTACATTGGATAAATGTATATTAGAGTTTGACGTTTTTGCTCCAACTGATAAGTTGATATTCGACTATATGTTTGGTTCAGAGGAATACAATGAATTTGTAAACTCTTCATTCAACGATATATTCGCATTCTTATTAAGTGGCCCAGGTATTACAGGCGAACAAAACTTAGCCGTATTGCCTTCGCCTCCTGCTCCAGCAGGCACTTCTATCACTATCAATACTGTGAATAATGGTAATCCATTTGGTGCTTTGCCAAACTCATTCCCTCAGTTCTATCTAAACAACGTCCCTGCCGACGGGTTTGCATTGAACGAGGATGTATTGGGATATGATGGTCATACTACTATTCTGACAGCAGAAGCAGACGTTATTCCATGTAACTGGTACCACGTTCGTTTGGCTATCGCAGATGGTTCTGACCAAACGTATGACTCTGGTGTACTTATCGAAGCCAATAGTTTATTCTCTAATGCAGCAACTATTTCAAGTTCGGGTTCAAGCTCGCAGTTTGATAATACGATTAATGCAGCAGAGAATTGTTCTAATGGTTTAATTACGATTGACTTATTAATTCCGCAGATTCAAGCAACAACAGTTTATCTGAACTATGGAGGTACGGCAGATTCTGCTGATTATGCTGCATTACCAGACTCTATTGTATTCTTGCCTGGTCAAGATACTTTGAGTATTCCTGTAATTCCTATCGCTGATGGTCTTCCAGAAGGTCCAGAAATCTTAATCGTTTATTTGATTTCGGGTTGTGCAACAGCCGAGCCTTATGACTCTGCAGTTTTAATCATCCGTGATGAATTGATAGTATCTTTACCAACGGATACCATTATTTGTGGTAATCCTATTCAAATGCCAATCATTCACAATGGTGCAGACTTTACGTTCTGGACACCAGGTGCAGGATTGAGTGATAGTACAGCAGTAGCACCTATGGTTTCTCCAGATACGGCCACTACTTATACTATCATCGCTAGTAATGGTGTATGTTTTGATACGCTGAGTATCAATGTCACGCCGAATTTATTCTCGGTAGTAGGTGATACAACCTATTGTCAAGGCGGCTCATCTTCCATTACTTCTACCACCAACTTGACACAGAACCTGTCTTACTCATGGTCGCCTACCGACGGATTGAGTTGTACAAACTGTCCAAGTCCGAACGTATCTAACGCTCCTGTAGGATTGAATAACTACGTAGTAACGTTTACTTCTCCAGGCTGTACGGTTACGGATACCGTAGCAGTCAATGTTTTGGCATTCCCGAACGCTGATGCTGGTGCAGATGCTACCTTGTGTGAAGGCGAAGAAGTAACATTGGGAGGAACGCCTGAAACAGGTGTAAACTACTTATGGGTAAACCAAACTACTGGCGATACTATTGGCAATGTAATGAACTTGAACTTGACACCACAATCTACTGCTACTTATCAGTTATTAGCAGATAATGGCCAGTGTTCAAGCACAGGAACAGTTACTGTAAACGTATCGGGCAACTTTGATTTAACGACGAATAACGACGAAGAAATTGACATAGGAAATTCTGTAAACGTAACCACTACGGCTACTCAAACAGGCATCAACCCTATTGGTCAATTGACTTATGTTTGGACACCGCCAACAGGCTTGAGCGACCCTAATTCACCAAACCCAGTAGCTTCTCCTACCGAGACTACGGTATATACGGTAACGGCTACTTCGGCAGCAGGTTGTTCTCAAACGGCTAGTTTCCAAATCACAGTGAATACGCCATTCTTCAATGTACCAAACGCATTTACGCCAAACGGCGATGGTACGAATGACGCATTGAAAGTATTATCAGCGAACGGTGCTAACTTCGATGTCATTACATTCAAAGTATTTAACCGTTGGGGACAAGTGGTTTTCAACTCAACAGATAAAAACGGATGGGATGGTACTGCAAATGGTACAGCATTGCCACAGGATACTTACATCTATCAAGCGGTAATTCGTTTGCCAGATGGAACACAGCAAGAATTTAGAGGTGAAGCATTATTGATTAGATAATCAATCTCTAATATTTTTTAAATGCTACAATCAAAAGCCTTCTCAGCAATGGGAAGGCTTTTGTGATTCTTGCAATATTGAAACCTGTCTCCCGTCAGGTGGTGAAATGCTGGGCTAACGCAACTTTGTCAAGCCAAACTGACTATTTATCTGCCAAAACTGCAATATTGTCATAAAAAATCGGTTGGCATATTAATCGCTAAAAACTGGTTGTAATACAAAACATTTGCTAATACACACTTTTAATAAAATCAATAAAAAATCCTATGAAGCCGATTAATGACAGAGTTGTAGTTATAGCTTTATCCAGCGGAGGATAAAACGAAAGGCGGCATTATTATTCCAGATACTGCAAAAGAAAAACCTTTGAAAGGAGAAGTGATAGCAGTAGGTCCAGGTAAAGAGGGTAACTTGATGTCAGTTGCCGAGGGAGACGTAGTTTTATACGGAAAGTATGCAGGTCAAGAGTTTTCTTATGATGGAAACGACTACTTGATTATGCGTGAGGATGACATACTTATCATTTTAGACTAGATTTTAATTCGAAGAGGACTAAAATCTTTTTCTATTTAATCAAAAAAAACTCCATAATTTTTGATTAAAATTCAAGCCTACACAGGCAATTATTAATCTACCTGTCATAAGATGAGGTACTTAATTATTAATTGTTAATTAAAAAATTCAACTAAAAATGGCTAAAGAAATTAGCTTTAATACAGATGCTCGTGCCAAATTGAAGTCTGGTATTGATGCACTAGCAGAAGCAGTAAAAGTAACTTTAGGACCTAAAGGTCGAAACGTAGTAATTCAGAAAGCATTTGGCGCACCTACTATCACTAAAGATGGTGTGACGGTAGCTAAGGAGATAGAATTGGAAGACGCTGTGGAAAATATGGGCGCACAAATGGTAAAAGAAGTAGCATCGAAAACGGCTGATATTGCTGGTGATGGTACTACTACGGCTACCGTTTTGGCACAAGCGATGGTAACAGCAGGTATGAAAAACGTTACGGCGGGTGCTAATCCAATTGAATTGAAAAGAGGAATTGATAAAGCTGTAGCTGCCGTTGTGGCATACTTGAAAACGGTGAGTTCTCAAATCGGTGACGATTTTAGTAAAATCGAACAAGTAGCTTCTATTTCTGCTAATAATGATAGCGAAATCGGTAAATTGATTGCAGATGCGATGAAGCGTGTTTCTAAAGACGGTGTTATTACTGTAGAAGAAGCAAAAGGTACTGAAACTTACGTAGATGAAGTTATCGGTATGCAATTCGATAGAGGATACCTTTCTCCATATTTCGTAACGAATACTGAAAATATGTCAGTAGAATACGAAAATCCTTTAATCCTTATTTACGATAAGAAAGTTTCTAACGTTCAAGACATCGTTCCTGTATTGGAAAAAGCGGCAGGTCAAGGTCGTCCGTTATTGATAATTGCAGAAGACGTTGATAGTCAAGCATTAGGACTTTTGGTAGTAAACCGTTTGAGAGGTGGTTTGAAAGTAGTTGCCGTAAAAGCTCCAGGATTTGGCGACCGTCGTAAGGCAATGTTGGAAGATATTGCAGTTTTGACAGGCGGTACAGTAATTTCGGAAGAAAAAGGCTACAAACTAGAAAACGCTGGTTTGGAACACTTAGGAACTTGCGAAAAAGTTGTTGTGGACAAAGACAACACAACGGTTGTAAATGGTAAAGGTGACGAAGAGGCTATCAATGGTCGTATTGCCCAAATCAAGCAACAAATCGAAACGACTACTTCTGATTATGATAGAGAGAAATTGCAAGAGCGTTTGGCTAAATTAGCTGGCGGTGTGGCTGTTCTTTATGTTGGTGCGCCAACAGAAGTAGAGATGAAAGAGAAAAAAGACCGTGTAGATGATGCCCTTCACGCTACTCGTGCCGCTGTTGAAGAAGGTACAGTAGTTGGTGGTGGTGTGGCTTTGGTTCGTGCTATCGCTGCGTTAGAAGGCTTCACTGGCTCTAATGAAGACCAAAACATCGGTATCGCTATCGTCAAAAAAGCATTGGAATCTCCATTGCGCACAATTGCTGAAAACGCAGGCGTGGAAGGTTCTGTGGTTTTGATGAAGGTATTGGAAGGCGAAGGCGACTTTGGCTACAATGCTCGCACAGAAGTATATCAAGATTTAAAAGCTGCTGGTGTCATTGACCCAACTAAAGTTACTCGTGTAGCTTTGGAAAACGCAGGTTCTATCGCTGGTATGATTTTGACTACTGAATGCGTGATTAGCGACAAGCCTGAAGAAGGTGGTGGTGGAATGCCTCCGATGGGTGGCGGAATGCCGGGAATGATGTAAAAGTCACTCTAATTTTAAAAAGAGCTTGTAAGGTTATCTTACAAGCTCTTTTTTTGTAGTATAAACCTCTGGTGTTTATGCTGATAAAGTCACGAACCAAATTTAGATAATTATTAAAATCTTCGCTTCGCTTAACCAGAAAACTTAATGTAGAATTAGTATCATTCTAAAATCATATTTCCACAAAGTCTCAACAATTTCTATTTCTGCAAGACCTTTTATTAAATTTGCGGTTCGTTTTTTATATTTTTTAAAATTACTCCATGCGCTTATCCAGCTTAGAAATAAAAGGCTTCAAAAGTTTTGCAGAAAAGACAGTGGTGAACTTCAACGATGATGTAATTGGCATCGTGGGGCCTAATGGTTGTGGCAAATCCAATATCGTGGATGCGATTCGTTGGGTATTGGGCGAACAAAAAAGTAAAGAGTTGCGATTGGATAAAATGTCCAATATTATTTTTAATGGCTCGAAAAATCGCAGACAAAGCGGTGTAGCGGAAGTTTCACTCACTTTTGACAACACCAAAAACATCCTGCCTACCGAATATGGTTCTATCACCATTACTCGAATTTTGTTCAGAAGTGGCGAGAGCGAATACCGCATCAATGGCGTGCAATGCCGACTAAAAGACATTAGCAACTTGTTTATGGATACGGGCATCGGCTCTAATTCTTATGCCATTATTGCCTTGAATATGGTGGATGATTTGCTGACAGATAGGGAAGATTCTCGCCGACGACTATTTGAGCAAGCTGCTGGCATTTCAAAATATAAAACCCGTAAAAAAGAAACCCTACGCCGCCTCAAAGGCACGGCTGCCGATTTGGAACGAGTGGAAGATGTGCTTTTTGAAATAGAAGGCAACCTCAAACGATTGGAAAAAGAAGCAAAACGAGCAAAGAAATATTTAGAAATAAAAGGAGAATACAAAGAGTTAAGCGTAGAATTGGCGGTACATCAGTTGAGCGATTACAAAACAAGGTACAAATCACTCAACGAACAATTGCAAAAGAACTCGACCAAGTGCAGCAATTGAAACCCTTACCAACAAAAAAGGAAGCGGAGCTGCAAAAAAACAAACAAGCTAACCTCGACAAAGAAAAATAATTATCGGAAGAGCATAAAAAGCTAAATGAAATAGTTGGAAACATTCGAGGAAGAGAAAATGACAAGCAGTTGGCGCACCAAAAAATCAACTATATCAACCAACGTCAGCAAACCCTCAAAGACAATATCAAGGAACATCAAGAGCGTTTGGCGCACAATGAAGAAGAGTTGGAGTATTATCGTGGCGAAATCAATTTGGAGAAAGATATAGAAGAAACGCTCGAAACCCAACTGCTCAACGCTCAAATTACTTTGGACGAAATCAGGGGCAAACATCAATCCATCAAGCAAGAGCTGGATGATTATATCCGCAACCAAAAAGTGCTAGACAGAGATATTTTTAATCTCGAAAAACAACAAGCCATCAACAGCACCAAAGCAGAAAACATCAATCGAGAAATGGCTCGCAGTGCGTCCGAAATTGAAAAACGACAAGCCGAACTCGGCACTTTGCAACAACAAATTTTGGACAATCAAGTTCTTCAAAACCAACAAGCGGAACTGGTAGAAAACCTCGAAAAAGCTGAAGAGCAACTTCAACTCGACCTCGAAAATACGCAGCAAGACATTTTGAATATCAAAGACGAAAGAGCGAATACCAACCGAAAATTAGACTCCGCTCGCAATGAATACAACCTCACCAAAAGCCTTGTAGAAAACCTAGAGGGATTTCCTGAATCTATTAAATATTTGAGTAAAAACAAAGATTGGGACGTTCAGAAGCCTCTATTGTCTGATTTGATGTATTGTAAAGAAGAGTATCGAATAGCTATTGAAAACTACCTTGAGCCGTTTTTGAATTATTATGTAGTTCAGAATAAGCAAGAAGCCTTGCAAGCCATTGCGCTATTGAGCAATGCAAAAAAAGGGAAGGCAAATTTTTTCCTGTTAGATGCTTTTGAAACTTCAAAAACAACTACGCTCGCCGTACCCGAAGACTCGGTTTTGGCTTTGAATGTGATAGATGTGGACAGTCAATACGCTAAATTGTGCCAACATTTGTTGGGAAATGTATTGATTGCTGATCATGAAAATATAACGACAAGAGATGATAATGCCGTCATTTTATCCAAAAAAGGGCAATTTATACAACGTCGTTTTTCCATTTCGGGCGGCTCGGTCGGCACTTTTGAAGGCAAACGAATTGGTAGAAAAAAGAATTTGGAGCTACTCGAACAAAAAATTACAACACTCAAAGCGGAAAGTGAACAACAGCACGAACAATTGATGCAACTCGAAAAGCAACTGCACCAGCTAAAAAATGCTTCTAAAAAACAAGTTATCATTCGAGAAAAAAAGCATCTGGAATCTTTGTCTCGCCAGTCTGTTTCATTAAAAACTCGTTTGGAAAACTTTCAAACGTTTCTCAACGAAGCCCATTCTAATCAACAAGAAAAGCAAGAACGAGTAACTAAAATAGTGCAAGCCAATAACGGATTGAGCGAAGAACTCGTCGGCAAACGAATGGAGGCCCAAATACTCAAAGAAAACATCAGCGCAAGAGATACTTCTTATCGAAAAATAGCCGATGAACTTTCCAATGCTTCGGAAGATTACAACCAAAAAAACATTCAATTTATCCGCCAACAAAACAAAATCAACGCACTACAAAAGGAAATTACTTTTCGCAATAAGCGTAAAACAGAACTTGAAGCCAAGTTAGAAATAGACAGCCGACACCTCAAAACGGCGGATATAGAACTCGACGAAGTGACGCAGCAAATCAAGGATTTTGAAGCCCAACTCGTGGAATTATATGCCAATAAATCAGACCAACAAGCATACCTCAACCATGCAGAAGAGGTCTATTATGCGTCGAGAGGCGATATTACTGAGTTGGAAAACGAAGTCCGTTTACTGAATAAAAAAGGACAAAACGCCCAAATCATCATACAAGGTTTGCAAAATAAATTCAGTGAACTCAAGCTGGAATTTAACACTATCTCAGAGCGTTTGCGCATTGAGTTTGACTTGACTGCCAACGAAATCCTCAACCGTACTCCGAACAGCGAATATACTTTTGCCGACTTGCAAGACAAATGCGACCGCTTAAAAAAACGCCTCATAAACTATGGCGAAATCAATGCAATGGCGATTGAGGCGTATGACGAAATCAAAGAACGTTACGATTTTATCACCTTGCAACGAAATGACTTAGTAGAAGCCAGAGATAGCCTTGTGGATACCATGAAGGAAATCGAAACGGTGGC
>CALOED010000019.1:0-3042 GCA_942492005.1 uncultured Saprospiraceae bacterium | reverse complement strand
GAAACGGAAAAGCTCAAGTATGAAAGTATTATCCGCAAAGCAGATAAAAAAACTAGATAAAAAAACCATTCAAGAACAAGAGATTGTTTCGATTGAACTCATGGAGCGAGCGGCAATAACGTTTGTAGATTGGTTTATTCAAAAATTCGCTGATAAGTCTAAAACAATAGAAATCATCTGTGGTACGGGTGATAATGGAGGCGACGGATTGGCAGTTGCTCGACTATTGACTTATCTCAATTACAAAGTGAGTATTTTTATAGTGCCGCTTACCGCTAAAAAATCTGATAATTTCAATATCAATTTTACGCAAATAGAACCATTGGACATTCCTGTGATTGATATTGATGAAGCCGAGGGCATTCCTGAATTTCAGTTTGATGCCATTACTATTGATGCGCTTGTAGGCGGAGGGCTTAATCGTCCGATTGAAGGATTTTTGGTAGAATTGATACAGCAAATCAATAATACTTGTGATACAATAGTCTCTATTGACATCGCCTCTGGGCTGTTTGCTGACCAAGCCACGGATTCGGTTTCTATCTTGCCAAAATACACTTTTAGCTTTGAGTTGCCCAAAATGGCATTTTTCTTTCCCGAAAACCAAGATAGAGTTGGCGAATGGTACTTTGAAACCATTCATTCGAGCGAAGAAGGCTTAGAAAAACTTCCGACCAATAATTATTACATAGAACACAACGACGTTAAACACATTCTAAAAAAACGTCCAAAATTTGCTCATAAAGGCACTTTTGGCCACGGGCTGCTCATCACAGGAAGCTACGGAATGATAGGATCTGCCATTCTCGCATCCAAAGCTGCATTGAGAACAGGTTGCGGACTCATAACGGTTCATATTCCAGAATGCGGTTACGAAATTTTGCAAACTGCCGTACCCGAAGCTATTGTGAGCATTGACCGAGATAGGTACGTATTTTCTAATAAAGAACTCAAAGAAGATAATAATTACACCGCCATTGGAATAGAGCAGGATTAGGCAAAAATCAATTGTCTGCCAATGGGCTGCGCAATTTTTTAACTCAAAACGAACGCCCTATGGTCTTGGATGCCGATGCACTCAATATCATAGCAGAAAATGATTGGATTAATCTAATACCAAAAGGAAGTATCCTCACGCCTCATGTCAAAGAATTTGAACGCCTATTTGGCAAATCAAAAAATGGCTTCGACCGAAACGAACTCCAACTACAAAAGGCAAAAGAGCTTGACATTATCATTATTCTAAAAGGCGCACATAGCTCCATTGCATTGCCCGCAGGATACTGCTTTTTCAACTCTACGGGCAACCCCGGCATGGCAACCGCAGGTAGTGGCGACGTGCTGACAGGCATCGTACTTGCAATGATGGCACAAGGCTACGATGCCATGGAGGCAGCTACGGCAGGTGTATTTATTCATGGATTGGCAGGTGATATTGCCGCTGCCGAACATGGCGAATATGCCGTTATTGCCAGCGATATAGTGAATTGTATAGGAAAGGCGTTAGTTCAAATTATGAAATCATAAATGCGTGTTTCCCTATATTTATGATAAAACCACTTAAATTATTTAAACGCTTTAATTCGTAGCCTTTTACATCTCCTCTTATATCTAAGATGCGACCTTGAACAGATTTATAAAGATTTTTCATTTAGCAGGTAGTTAATTATTTGTTGTTTCACATCACAAATATTACCTGCTTTTTCTCTTTCCTTTAATTTTCAAAGAACTTTTTTTACGCTTTTAACTTTGTATGGTTTTAAAATAAAAATTTAAAACCATACAGATTTTGGGCAAGCCCAAAATAAAAGCATAATATCATGAAACCTGCCTGATGGCAGGCCTGCACGGACTAAACAGATTTTACAGATACCACGGATTTTTTCTGATTGTAACGGATTGGAGTGATGGCAAAATTCACATATAGTAACCCTAAAAGGGTTGAATATGAGTAACCACAGGTGTAACCTGTGGCTAAAAATGATTGCTTTTAATAACTACGAAGTAGTTAAACACTAAAGAATAGCTGTTTTGAGATGTTTAACTGCTTTGCAGTTGTAAAAAACGTATTCCTAACCACAGGTTTAGACCTGTGGTTACTCATATTTAACCCTTTCAGGGTTATTTTTGCCTTCACTCCAATTCGTTTTAATTCGCCTCTTCCGTTTAATTCGTGTCTGCCTGATGGCTGCCA
The DNA here is from genome assembly GCA_942492005.1 of uncultured Saprospiraceae bacterium. Taxonomy (GTDB): domain Bacteria; phylum Bacteroidota; class Bacteroidia; order Chitinophagales; family Saprospiraceae; genus CAKZLL01. The sequence continues at coordinate 848 of CALOED010000019.1, read as the reverse complement.
GGCAGACACGGTTCTAATCCACGCTTTGTTAATCTTTTTGGCTTGTCCAAAAAAAACTGTATGGTTTTAAGAAATAAAAAAACCGAAGGGCAAACGTAAAAAACATTTGCCCTTTTTTTATTTCTTTTAACTTTTTAATAGTTTAACTTGTTGTTTGTAATATTAAAATTATATTTGCGTTTGAAATTTATTCTAAAATATAATTCGGAATAGGCACTTAACTACAAGCAAAAAGTAATGAATAGGGAGAAAAAGATTATTTTTTATTACCAGGATCTGGGGAAGACGAACGTATTTTTCGTAACCTTATTCCTCATTTGACCGACTATAAAACTTTCATAGTCAATTATGAATACATCTTATCTTATTTTACTATTTCAAATATCAATCTCGATAAATTTACCGACCAACTCATAAAATATTATGACATCACCAGCAATGATATTTTAATTGGACACTCGATGGGCGGCTATATTTCGCATCACATCCGTCAAAAAGTCCAATGTTCGATATGTATGCACAGCTCTTTTACACATCCTAAAAAAATAAAATTTCTCGTAAATAATGAATATTTAGTCCGATGGTCCATCTCGAAAGGACTATTCGACTCCAAAGCACTAAAGGTATTATCTGGTTGGAAATACCGCAACAAACCATCAAAACAAGAAGTAGAACACGTTTTAGGGCTACTGAATGATTACGGCTCTCATAATATTCTCAAACTCATCTTATTATTCTTCAAACGCAAACGCCGATTTATGAATTGGCTACGCAGCACACCTGATTATCAGTATCATCCTACTTTGATGATTCATGCAGCCGATGATAAAATTGTTTGCAATCCTGAT
>CALOED010000018.1:0-1972 GCA_942492005.1 uncultured Saprospiraceae bacterium | reverse complement strand
GTAGAGGTATCAAAGACAGCGTAGATTTAGCTATTGATGATTGGTTTTCGTATGCAGAATTTGAAGAAAACGAACATTGGGGCAAGGAATGGGCAAAGCAATATATTCATCTTTCTACGCCTCACGGGCATGATTGGCTGCGCAAAAATGGTATTTCCTTTTTTCCCGTTTTGAATTGGGCAGAACGAGGTTTGCACGTTCGTGGCAATTCGGTTCCTCGTTTCCATATCGTTTGGGGAACGGGCTGGGAATTGACGCATCAGATGATTAAAATTTTAAAAAATCATTCCAAAGCGGCTGCTCACCTTCAAATAATATGCGAACATCGAGTAAATGAAATTATCGCTGAAAATAACGCAATAAAAGGCGTTAGAGGTACAAAAGAAACTGACCAAACGCCTTTTGAAGCCTTTGGAGAAACGGTAATAATTGCCACAGGCGGCATCAATGGGAGCATCGAAAAAGTTCGTGAGAATTGGGATACCAAAACCTTCGGCACGCCACCCAAAACCATCCTAAATGGTGCGCATCCTTACGCCATTGGAGATTTGCACGATGCCACTACTCAAATCAACGGCAGCGTGGTGAACTTAGAAAAACAATGGAATTATGCGGCTGGCATTCGCCATCATACGCCTCGCAAAAAAGACCACGGTCTCAGCCTTGTGCCTTCTAAGTCTGCGCTTTGGCTCAATTATAAGGGCGAACGAATGGGCCCCATGCCGTTGGTGACGGCATTTGACACGCATTATTTGGTCAAGCGTATTTGCGAAGAGCCTGTCAAATATTCGTGGCAAGTTTTGAATTATAAAATCGCTCTCAAAGAATTTGCGATTTCTGGCTCGGAAAGTAACCCATTGATTCGAGACAAGCAATTCTTGAAATTTATTTATCAGACGTTGGTTACTGGCAATAAAAAACTTATCCGAGAAGTCATTGAAAAATGCGAAGATGTAATTGTCGCCTATTCGGTGGAAGAATTGGTGGAGAAAATGAATGATTTGACGGGCGAAGGTGCGGTGGAATTGAAAAATGTACAATCCGCTATTTCAAAATACGATGCTCAAATAGACCGAGGCGTAGCTTATCATAACGATCCTCAACTCCGCCTAATCACGCACGCTCGACAGTATAGAGGCGATAAAACCCGAACTTGTAAGTATCAAAAAATCATAGACCACAAAGCTATGCCTTTGATTGCCATTCGAGAATTTATTTTGTCTCGAAAGAGTTTGGGCGGCATTCAGACCAATTTAGAATGCGAAGTTTTGACGCAACCTGACGTATCGGGAAAGCAAGAAGCTATTTCGGGTTTGTATGCAATTGGCGAAGCGGCTGGCTTTGGTGGCGGCGGAATACATGGACGACGCTCACTGGAAGGCACTTTTTTGGGCGGCTGTCTGATAACTGCACGAGTAGCGGCAGCGGCGATTAATGGAAAAAAATTGGCGTAAATATTTTGATATTGAATTCATTATCAACAAACTTCTAACGATGTCTAAAATCATTCAACATATCGGACAACTCGATAAGAAATTATCAAAAAAGGATTTGGAAGACCTTGCCCGTGAACACGCTCACCAAATCACATCTAATGAAAAATACGACGTTTTAAAGGTATATATTGAATTTAAACGCTACGAAGTATATTTCAAAACCCTCATTCAAGAAGTAAAAGAAGATACTCTAAACAAAGCCTTAGCACAAGGAAATCTCGATTTTGAATACTCTAGCGCAAGGGTTTCTTTGGGCAAAAGACGCAAATTTGATTATTCTACTGATGAAAAATGGCAAAATTTAGAGAACGAAATAGAACGGCTAAAGGCTATCAAAAAGGAAAGAGAGGCGGTTATGAAAAGCATTGAAGGGGAATACAGGGAGGTTTTGAATGAAGAAACAGGCGAAATTGAAAAGATATTTGCTCCAATTGCTGAGTATATTGATATGCTTAAAGTCAATTTATAAATAGCCA
>CALOED010000017.1:0-2562 GCA_942492005.1 uncultured Saprospiraceae bacterium | reverse complement strand
TTTTTGGATATTTCTATGCCAACTATCGATGGTTTTGAACTATTGCAAAGCGTTGAGCATCGGCAGTTTGAAGTGATTTTTACTACAGCACACGACGAATACGCCATTCAAGCCTTTCAAGTCGGCGCTATTCATTACCTACTCAAACCCATTGACCGAATAGAACTCATCGCTGCTACCAATCGTGTGCAAACCAAACTCCAACAACATCAAAAAGTAAATGTCAATCAGCTTTTGCAAAAACTCATGACGCATCGAAAGCCCAAAATCGCTATTCCGACCACCAAAGGCATCGAAATGATTGATGTAGATGAAATAGTCCATTGCGAAGCGAGTTATAATTACACTATTTTTCATTTTAAAAATTCTAAAAAAATAGTCACCAAAACCCTCAAAGAAATCGAACAGCAACTCAAACCTTATCACTTTATGCGTGTCCATCATTCTTTTCTTATCAATATGGCACACCTCAAAAGCTATATGAAAGTAGAAGGCGGTTTCGTTACAATGTCGAATGGCAGTCAAGTCAGTGTATCGAGAAGTCGCAAGAATGAATTATTGGAAATTTTGAGTGAATGGGACAGTGAAACCATTGGAAAATGAGAGAATCACGTTATTGGAATGAATAACTTGGTTGCCATCTCCCTGCGGTAACTGACGGTGGATAGGCTGTTTAAATAGGGATATTTTGCTTCGCAAAATCATAAAAAACAACTACCAAATCAAAAAGAATCTAAGCCTTTTTTGGAACGAAGTGAGAATAATTCTGTTCTTTTACAAGGTAGTGTCGAAATATTTAATTTTTTTTTAAAACAGATAGCCAGCTAATTTATTCGACAGCCATTCTCATTATGGCTGTTTATTCGGCTAGGTAAATCACTTCATTGTTGATTTTTAGATATTTATAAAAAAATTAATGTCGAAATTAATATCTAAACCTAATCTCTATTTTTTTGTATAATTAAAAAAAGAACATCAGTTTAATTGAATATGGAATTTAAGAAACAAGTCAATATAGTCAATAGAAAAGCCAAATTTGAGTATCACTTTCAAGAAGTGTTAGAAGCTGGAATCATGCTCAAAGGCACAGAACTCAAAAGCATCCGCTTGAATAATGTGAATATGGGAGACGCTTTTTGTTTTTTCAAAGCAGGCGAACTCTATTGTTCCAATATATATATCGCCCCTTATACCGAAGGTACTTACAACAATCACGAACCTCGCAGGGAACGAAAATTGCTACTCAGCAAGCGAGAATTGAAAAAATGGTCAAAAAAAGTGGAAGAAAAAGGTTTCACGATTGTTCCTTATAAATTATACTTTTCGGAACGGGGCTTTGTCAAGCTCCAAATAGCATTGGCGCAAGGTAAAAAGACTTACGATAAACGAGCTACCATCAGAGATAGAGACAATAAGCGAGAATTGGACAGAATAAAAAAATTGAACTATTAAGTCTAACTACTTAATAAAACCGCTAGTTTCAGAGTTAAGCGCAGCGACTCTGAAATTCTTTATCCCTCACGCCCACAGCTACCCTGCTTTGCAAACCTCTAAAGGCTAAAAGCGTCAAACATTTGAATGTTTGACGCTTTTTATAATACCAAGAATAGACTTTATTCTGAAAAAACTGTATGATAAAAATACAACTTATTGATTCTGAGTAGTTTTTTTTGTCTAATTAAAACTCAACAGCAGTTAAGTGCCTGGACAGATTTATATATCCAATGGGTCATGACCCATTGGATATAGTTTTGTCTAACTACTTAATAAAACCGCTAGTTTCAGAGTTAAGCGCAACGACTCTGAAACTTGTTATCCTTCACGTCTTAGACGTGCAAAAAACATATTCCCGTTATCATTGGAAAACAACGGGGCAAGCCACCGTTGGATGAAAAATAAAAACCAAATAATAAACTGCTATTACGCACTTCGATGTCCCTTTTGGGACAATCTGTTTATAGAACAGTAAGCGTTCCGCTAGGAACAGCCTTTTCATTACCACAAAGGCTGTTCCTAGCGGAACGCCTAAAATACGCTTAACTTTAAGCTATAAACAGATTGTCCTTACAGGACAGCGTTTTTGCGTAGCAGCAGTTAATAAATACAGCAATATCTTAAAAAACGCCTTTTCCATGAAGAGAGTAATGATCATTGGCTCTGGCGGCGCAGGAAAATCTACGCTAGCAAAAGCCTTACACACCAAAACAAAACTCCCTGTCTATCATTTAGATACCTATTTTTGGCTGCCTAATTGGGTAGAAATAGACCGTACGGAATGGCAAAAGGTTAATCGAGAAATCGTAAATCGAGACCATTGGATAATGGATGGAAACTATGGTAGCTCAATGGATATGCGCCTAGAGCGAGCAGATACCGTTATTTTTCTTAATCGTCCAGCATGGATAAAAATTTGGAGAGTCTTGAAACGATATTGGAAATTCAGAGGTCGCACTCGTGATGATATGAACGAAGGCTGTAACGAGCGGATAGATTTTGTTTTTCTTCGTTATATTTTGCTGTATAACTACACTCGCCGACCTCAAATTCTAAAAAAGCTGTGTG
>CALOED010000016.1:0-17807 GCA_942492005.1 uncultured Saprospiraceae bacterium | reverse complement strand
GAACCATGTTCGCATGGCTTGATGGTCATCATGATTTCATCTCTTGCCAACACGGCAGAAACAGGGAAAACGCCTCCTGAAAGGGCTTTACCCAGAATCAAAATATCAGGCTTGAAACCTTCGTGGTCGCACGCCAAAAGTTCTCCTGTACGACCAATGCCCGTTTGTACTTCGTCGGCAATGAAAAGCACATTATTTTTTCGGCACAATTCATAAGCCGATTTCAAATAACCATCATCTGGCACTACTACTCCTGCTTCGCCTTGAATGGGTTCTACCATAAAACCTGCAACGGTCGGGTCTTTCAACGCTTCTTCCAACGCTGCCAAATCATTGTAAGGAATCAATAAGTAGCCTGGCATATATGGTCCAAAACCTTTGGTGCTACTGGGGTCTGTCGAAGAAGAAATAGCTGCTAACGTTCTTCCCCAAAAATTGCCCGTTACAAATATAATTTTAGCTTCATTTATTGGCACGCCTTTCACTTCATACGCCCATTTGCGGCAAAGTTTGACCGCCGTTTCGCCACCTTCTACGCCTGTATTCATAGGCAAAACCTTATCGTAGCCAAAATATTCGGTAATATATTTCTCATAACGCCCCAATACATCGTTGTGGAAAGCACGAGAGGTAAGCGTCAATTGTTGTGCTTGTTCGTAAAGCGCATTCAGAATTTTAGGATGGCAATGCCCTTGATTAACCGCAGAATAAGCCGATAAAAAATCAAAATAACGGTTTCCTTCTATATCCCAAACATATACGCCTTCTCCTCTTGACAAAACTACTGGAAGCGGATGATAATTGTGTGCGCCATAACGACTTTCTAAAGCTATCATGTCTTGAGAAGACATTGTATCTTGTGTAATATCGTGAATCATATCTTAATGTTTTAACTAAATCGGTAAAGTGAAGAAGCTCTCAAAAGCATAACAAATAAATATTAATCCCTTTCTCCGTCCTTCTTATTTTCGCATATATAATCTTTTTTTGGGTAAAAAAAAAGGGCAAACAGGCAGGAAACAACGGTTTCATAGTTTAAATGATTTAAACCATGAAAATATTTTATAGTTTTTTTGAAGTCAAATTCTATGATGAAAAAACCTGAAATATCTTATTCAAATTTAGCGAATAAAAAACACCCTAGAGTCCAAGACTTTAGGGTGTTTTTTTTTATAAAATCAATGATAAATTTATGCTTACTCAGCATTTAAAATATCATTATCTACCAAGATACGTCCGCAATGCTCACAAGGGATAATCACTTTTCGTTTTATGATTTCGGCTTGTAATTGAAGCGGAATTTTATTGAAACAGCCACCACAAGAATCACGCTCAACGGTAGCTACTGCCAAACCATTTTTAGAAGAGTTGCGAACACGATTGTAATTTTTCAACAATCTATCTTCAATTTTCTTCTCTGCTTTTTCTCGCTTTTTAGTCAGTTTTTCTTCTTCCTTCTCGGTATCTTTAATAATTTTATTCAGTTCTTCCTTTTTCAAATCAAGGTCTTTGTGCTTACTTTCTAGTCTTGCTTTAGACGCTTGAATCGTCAAGTCTTTATTCTGAACACCAATTTTAGCTTCTTTGATGCGCTTATTAGCCAACTGAATATCGAGTTTTTGAAGTTCGATTTCTTTCATCAACGCTTCATACTCACGGTTATTTTTAACGTTATCTTGTTGCTTCTCGTATTTCAAAATCAGCATTTCTGCCTCTTTGATAGTATTAGTATATTTTGCAATATTACCTTCTATATCCTTCATATCATCTTGCAAACGCTTCAATCTCACTTCCAAACCTTCGATTTCATCTTCTAAGTCTTGGACTTCAATTGGAAGTTCGCCTTTCAAAACATGAATGCTATCCAACTGTGTATCAATTGATTGCAAGGTATATAATGCTTTTAGTCGCTGAGCGACGGTCATATTTTTTGCTGTTGCCATTCTTATTCTTTATTACAGTTTATAAAAGTTGATAATTAAATCTTTCTGACTATCCTATCTCAAAATCTTTATTTATCAACGTTCAATAGCTATTTTTAAATATATTTTACTGGATTCGTATTGACTTCCGTTTTATGAAGCGCAAAATTACTAAATTTTTTGCTTATAAATTCATAAAATAAATCAATTGTAAATTGTTCGCTCTCAAAATGTCCAATATCGGCTATAACTATCTTTCCATTCGCATCAAAAAACTGATGATATTTGTAATCGGCGGTGATAAATATATCTGCGCCACTAGCCATAGCTTTGCCTAAAAACTGACTACCCGAGCCACCACAAACTGCTACTTTTTTAATTTTGCGATTAAGCAATGCCGTGTGGCGAATTACTGGCGTATTCATGGTTTCTTTTACAAATTTCAAAAAAACCTTTTCTTTCATTGGCTCTTCTAGCTCTCCTACCATTCCTGAGCCAATTTCGGGGTTAGCATTTTCTATCGTAATAATATCGTAAGCAGGCTCTTCGTAAGGATGGTTTTTGAGTAACATACTTACTACTTTGGATTGGAGATGTTTTGGAAAAACCACCTCTATTTTCACTTCCGCGTCATAATGCCTTTTGCCGGCTGCTCCCACAAAGGGGGTGGCATCCGCTCCAGGGCGAAACGTTCCTGCGCCTACTATATTAAAACTTGCTTCATCATAATTGCCAACTTGTCCCGCTCCTGCCGAAAATAAAGCATTGCGCACAAGGTCGGAATGAGCAGTTGGTACAAAAGTATATAGCTTTTGCAACAGTTGCTTTTTGGGCGCAAGAATTTGAGTATTCACCAAACCCAACATCTCCGAAATTTTGGCATTTACGCCATGACGAACGTTGTCCAAATTGGTGTGAGCGGCATAAATACACACATCGTATTTGATGGCTTTCATCACGGTGCGCTCAATGTAGTTTTGCCAATTGAAGCGTTTCAGGCCGCTAAATACTATCGGGTGATGCGCAATAATAAGGTTGCATCCTTTCTGAATAGCTTCATCTACTACGGCTTCGGTAGAATCCAAACAAAACAATACGCCTTTCAACTCCGTATCTGGATGTCCTATGATTAGCCCTGCGTTGTCATAACTTTCTTGATAGATAGGCGGGGCTATGGTTTCTAAGTAGCTGATTACTTCTTTTATTTTCATTTTTTAGCTTTGAGCTTTGGATAACTATACAAAATATAGGTTCTTCTTTTCTGGTATCTTCAATGCTTTTTCAAAACACAATAGGCACATAGAGAAATAGACAACAAATATAATATTCAAATCTTTAAGTACCTGGACAGATTTATATATCCAATGGGTTTCAACCCATTGTGAACTAATTGATTGAAAAACAATGGGTTAAAACCCATTGGAGAGGGCCAGTTATTTACAAAATAATTTTGTCCGACTACTTAACTATTAGACAATATTTTGTTTCGTGTGCGCTGCACACAAAACTACTCAAAATCAGTAAGTTGTATTTTACAACCTTTCATTTTTTTTTTTAAAGTCTATTGTGTTAATATATTTTTCGTTTTGTATAGTTTTAAATAATAGGATTGTAAAAATAAAGGAATCTTAAAATAATACAAATTAAGAATATAAAAATACAACCTGTTCTCTATTTTTTTGTTAAACAGCCATTTCGATTTAAGCGATTTTTAAGCTACTAATCTATACAAAAAATTAAAAATGGATATTCAAACCTTTAGTCAAGCCGATATTTTAAATTTTGAAAAGCGATTTCGCACACAATTCGTTAATGCTCTGAGCGGCTTCAAAAGCGGCAACCTCATAGGCACGGTGAGCCTATCAGGTGTAAATAATTTAGCGATTTTCACTTCTGTCGTTCATATTGGTGCAAATCCGCCGCTTATGGGCATGATTTCAAGACCCAATTCTGTGCCTCGCCATACCCTCGAAAATATTGAAGCTAGTCGTTTTTTTACAATTAATCACATCCATCGTTCTTTCTATGCTAAAGCTCACCAAACCTCTGCCCGATATAGTGTGGATGAATTTAGTGCGGTGGGACTTACGCCAGATTTTAAAGATTTCAATGCGCCTTACGTCCAAGAAGCGAACATTCAAATTGGTTTGGAATATGTGCAGCGCATCAATATAGAAATAAATAATACCATAATGATTATTGGTAGAATCGTAGAAGTGCATTTGCCAAATGAAATCATTGAACCTGACGGGACATTAGCTATTGAAAAAGCAGGAACTATCGCTGTTTCTGGCTTGAATACCTATCATACTACTCAAAAATTGGAACAATTACCTTATGCGAAACCTTAAATAGGTCTTAAAACATTGGTAGAATTGTCGTATTTTGCAACCTTCCATTTTTAAAAAAAAAACGCAACCTGATATGCTCCAACTTCTTCCCAATATCGAACCAAATCGAATTGCTATAAAGGTAAAGCCTTCGGTTGAAAAAATCGTTCGGCAAGAACATCCATGGATATTCGACCAAGGAATTACAGCCGAAAAGGGCGATGGGCAAGTTGGCAATTTGGCGATTATTTTTAGTAATAAAAAAAATAAATTCCTCGCCTTGGGCTTGTATGACCCTTTTTCGCCTATTCGCATCAAATTGCTCCAATTCAAAAAAGGAGCGACTATCAACGAAGGTTGGTTTCGAGAAAAAATAGCAACCGCTTATCAAAACCGTTTGCCGTTGTTAGAAACCGATACGAATAGTTATCGGTTAATCTATGGCGAAAATGATGGACTTCCGAGTTTTATTGCAGATGTATATGCTGATGTTTTAGTTGTCAAATTGTATTCTTTGATATGGTTGCCGTATTTAAAAATGATTTTCCCCATACTTTTAGAAACTTCAAAATGCAATACCTTAGTCTTGCGGCTGAGTAGGTCTGTTGAAAAAGAAAAACGACATTTACATGGCTTATACGATGGGCAAATACTCTTCGGTAGCCTCCAAAACGAAGTGGTTATTTTTCGAGAGCATGGGGTTTTGTTTAGTGCCAATGTGATTCATGGACACAAAACGGGCTACTTTCTCGACCATCGACACAACCGACGAAAAGTAGGACAACTGGCAAAAGGCAAGACGGTATTGGATGTATTTGCCTATGCTGGCGGTTTTTCGGTTCATGCCTTAGCAGGAGGCGCAAAGTCGGTGCTTAGCCTCGACATTAGCGCAAAAGCCTTAGAGATGGCTGTCCAGAATGCGGATTTAAATCATAAAAGCGAGCATCATCACATCCTTGCGGCAGATGCTTTTGAAGGTTTGAAGGATTTGGCAAGTCAGCGCAAACAGTTTGATATAGTGGTGATTGACCCGCCTTCGTTTGCCAAACAAAGCAGCGAAGTTTCCAAAGCCATTCACGCTTATGGCCAATTGACCAAATTAGGTATTCCGCTTGTTGCTAAAAATGGCATTTTAGTCATGGCATCTTGCTCCAGTCGAGTAAGTGCTGCTGTTTTTTTTGAAACCGTTGAGGAAGTTCTGCGAGGTAGTAATCGTTCTTTTCGAGAACTAGAGCGTACTTTTCACGACATTGACCATCCCATTGGCTTCAAAGAAGGTGCTTACCTCAAGTGTATTTATTATAAAATGGATTGAGTAATGGAGTTCAATGAAAATTCGGTTTGCGTTATAAATATGGTTCTTTCTTTCCCCATTTTTTCTTTTTAAACATAGAAAACGGCATATAAAAACCCAACTGAATACCCGAGTCGGCAAAGCGTTGAGGCTCTGCGGCAGGGCTGCGTTTGATGGCATCAAAATCGACTGTTCCTCGATAACCTATGGTGGCAAATGCGCCACGAGTAAAGTTAAAAGCCATTCCTATTTCTCCGATTGCGCCAAAACTGTAATAGTCAATCAAACTTTCGTCGGTATTACTATTGATAGGGAAACTCAAAAAACCACCCGTAGCAAAATACAACCGCCATAATTGTTTGTCTTCTATTCCAAAATCTTCAATCGTCATTTCAAGTATCAAGGGCATTCGTATAAATTCGGTGCTGCGATTGTCGCCTTGCCGAACGATGCTACTTACGCCTGCTTGCATTCGCAGCAAATCATTGAACTGATAATGTAATGAAATTCTGAAATCATTGGTGGTATATTCTTGACTAGCATCATCCCATTCACGAGAGGAGGTGTGCGTAATGGACGGGCCAAAATACATTTGGGCGGCTGCAAAATGAGCTAGAAGTAAGCAAAATGTAAGTATTGAAAAGCACCGAGTGAAGAATAAATGTATTTTCATTTTTTTGATTTAACGCTTGATTTCTTATATAACGTTTAAAAACCAAGAATGACGTTAAATTTCTGTAAGCAATTATGTGGCGATATTTTTTAGTTTGTTTTTTGTTTTTTTCAAAAAAAAAGCGAATTGTTTTCTTAGCTACATGAGCCTAAAAACAATTCGCTTTATAAAATCAATCCACCTAAAAACTAGCTTTTAGCGGAACGCTTACGCTCGTGTTCTTTTAACAAAACCTTACGCAAACGAATGTTTTCGGGTGTGACTTCTACATATTCATCATCATAAATATATTCCATTGCTTCTTCTAAAGAGAACACCAACGGTGGCGGAATTTTCACTTTATCATCAGCTCCCGAAGAACGCATATTCGTCAATTTCTTCGTTTTCGTTACATTTACTACAATATCATCGGCTCTTGTATTCTCACCTATTACCTGTCCTTCATAGACTTCCGCCCCTGGCGAGACAAAGAAAATACCTCTATCCGTCAATTTATCCATCGCATAAGGAATCGTCGTTCCGGTGTATAGCACGATTAAACTTCCTTTATTTCTGCCCGGAATATCGCCTTTCCATGGTTGGTATTCCAAAAATCGGTGCGACATTACCGCTTCACCAGCCGTCATGTTGATGAGTTGAGTACGCATCCCGATGATACCTCTTGATGGAATTTCAAATTCTAAATGGATAATATCACTCTTAGGCTCCATGATTTTCATTTCGCCTTTACGCTGTGTTGCTACATCTATCACACGTCCAGAATAAGTCTCCGGCACATCTACCACGAGCAATTCGACAGGCTCATGCTTAACGCCATCTACTTCTTTGACGAGTACTTGCGGCTTACCTACTTGCAATTCGTAACCTTCTCGGCGCATTGTTTCTATCAATACAGACAAGTGCATCACACCTCTACCGAATACATTGAACGAATCCGCTGAATCGGTTTCCTCTACTCTCAATGCTAAGTTCTTTTCGGTCTCTTTCATTAAGCGGTCACGCAAATGACGAGAAGTCACAAACTTACCTTCTTTACCAAAAAACGGAGAGTTATTTACCGTAAACAACATACTCATGGTAGGTTCGTCAATAGAGATAGGCGGCATTCCTTCTGGCTCTTCAAAGTCTGCGATAGTGTCCCCAATATCGAAATTATCAATACCCGTTACGGCACACAAGTCGCCACAAATTACTTCTTCAGCTTTTTTACGAGCCAATCCATCAAAAGTAAAAATGTCTCTTGTTCTTATTTTGATAATAGAACCGTCATTTTTGACCAAAGATACAGGCGCATTCGCTTTCAGCGTACCACGATTGACACGTCCGATAGCAATACGACCGATATAGTTAGAGAAGTCAATGGAAGTGATTTGCATCTGCACCGTTCCTTCCTTTATGACTGGCGCAGGTATGTGTTCAATCACTACATCGAGCAAATGAGTAACATCTTCTGTCTGATTGTTGTAATCGTCGCTCATCCAGCCGAATTTCGCTGAGCCATAAACGGCAGGGAAATCCAATTGGTCTTCGTTGGCATCCAAAGTAAACATCAAGTCAAATACCATTTCGTGTACTTCTTCGGGCGTACAGTTCGGCTTATCTACTTTGTTGATAACAACAATTGGTTTTTTGCCTAAGCTCAACGCTTTTTGAAGCACGTAGCGAGTTTGTGGCATTGGGCCTTCAAAGGCATCAACTAATAGCAAAACGCCATCAGCCATATTCAAAACACGTTCTACCTCACCACCAAAATCGGCGTGACCAGGCGTGTCAATGATATTGATTTTGTGACCTTTGTACTGAACGGATACGTTTTTTGAGAAAATCGTAATGCCTCGTTCACGCTCTTGGTCATTGCTATCAAGAATTAAATCGCCCTTTGTCTCGTTTTCACGAAAAAGTTGGCATTGGTGTAGAATTTTATCTACGAGTGTTGTCTTGCCATGGTCAACGTGAGCGATGATGGCAATATTTCTAATTTTTTCCATGCAATTTTTTTGTTGAAATGGAAGAAAAGGTGATGTTTGAATATTATTTCACATCCGATTTTAAATCCTTCTTTGAAATTCGATGCGTTTATTTTTTGGCATCTAATTATCCATTTCAAATTTGGCTGCAAAAGTACGACTTTATCACCGTATCAACAAGGTAATACTCAAAACTTATATTCCGAATTAGCTCTGATAGCTATTGAGATAGTAATTGTTTTTTATACTTTTACACAGTCAAAATTTTATTTGTAAAATCATAACTTTTGAAAATGAAAAAAACTTTATTATTAATACTTATTATGGCTCTAGGTCAGCTAACTTTCGCTCAAGAGGGTTCGGAAGGCAAAAAAAAAGATTATACTAAAGAAGAAAAACCTTCTTTTGTTATCAAAATTGATGGCAAGGAATACGCTGTAAAAGAAGGCGAAGAAATTAAAGTTGGCGATTCGGAAATCTCCGTAGAGTTGGCTAAAGAAAAGCAATTTGATAATGGGATTTATAGTTTTAAATATTCCAATCATTTCTCTTTTGAGTATGAAGGCGAACCGGGTTATCAGAATTGGACACTCGATGGTAATAACTTTACGATTATGATGTTTGAGATGGACGAAGAGGTGACATTGCCGCTTTTTATTGCTCAGATGGTGTCGCAGTTTGGCGAAGATAATTGTAAAACAAAGAGCATCAAAAAGAAATTAGGGCGCAAAAAGCTAAAAGGCACTCGCATTCAAGTTAATCTTGTAGGGCAAGAGATGCACGTAGATATGTATGAAGTCAAAATGAAAGATGGTAAAAAGCATTTTATTGCTTTTCAGGATATGTTGGATGATAATAATAATCCAACTGAGGAGGCTACGGACGCTCTGGAACTGATTGGGGAGACGATTAAATATAGAGGAACGAAGTTGTAAAATAGCCGTTTTTTGTACTAAAACAGAGGCTAGAGGAATTATAACTCTGTAAGTAAAAAGTTATAAAATATCTGTTGCCCCGTCCGGTTTGTAAATAGGTCGGGCGGGAACGGTTGAAGTTTAAGGTTCGGACACTTTCAAAGCAACGCCCGAACCTTAGTTTGCCATAGATTATTGAATGAATGATAAGTCATTGATAATCATTTGAAACCAAAACTTACTAAGCATAATCTAACTCAAGCTCATAATTTTTTTTTAGGGCTTCAACCCTTTCCACCATTTTAGGCGAACCTATGAAAACGGGCGTTCTTTGATGCAATTCAGTTGGTTCTATTTCTAGGATTCTTCTTTTCCCGTCCGATGCTTTTCCGCCTGCTTGCTCTACTATAAATGCCAAGGGATTGCATTCATACAAAAGGCGCAACTTACCCTTTGGAGCGGTATTACTTGCTGGATAAAAGAAAATGCCGCCTTTGATAATTGTGCGATGCACGTCAGAAACCATTGAACCGATATAGCGGAGTTTGAATGATTTGTCCAAACATTCGTCTATATAGTCTCTTACGGCAGGTTCCCATTTGCGATAGCCGCCTTGATTGCAAGAGTATATTGTTCCGTCTTCTGGAATTTTAATATCAGGATGCGACAAACAAAATTCGCCAATAGATGGGTCGAGTGTAAAGCCATTCACGCCTCGCCCTGTGGTATAAACCAACATGGTAGAAGAGCCATACAGGACATAACCTGCCGCTACTTGCTCCACGCCTTTTTGAAGAAAATCTTCGCCCGAAACTTCTTCTCTTCGGTGTGTAACTCGATGGTATATAGCAAAAATCGTCCCGATAGATACGTTTACATCAATATTAGATGAACCATCTAATGGGTCAAAAATAACGACATAATCGGCGTTTGTACTGTTTTTGTTCGTAATAGGGACGTAGGTATCATTTTCTTCTGATGCAATGCCACAGCATTCTCCGCTATTTTTCAAACAAGCGATTAACAACTCATCTGCCATCACATCCAATTTCTGAACCTTATCCCCAGAAGAATTTTCGTTTTTTGCTCGCCCAAGTACGTCTGCTAAACCTGCCTTATTGACTTCTCGGCTGACGATTTTCGAAGCCAAACCTATATCTCGTAACAAACCTGACAATTCGCCCGAAGCATAAGCAAAGTCTTTCTGGCGATTGATGATAAATTCATCTAAAGTTACAATATTAGTCATTATGTATTATTTTGTAGTCTTTGGTATTCTAGAAATGAATATTAGAATAGAAATAAGTAGTTGATTCTCCTTCAAAGAATGCAAATATACGGGCAAGATTAGGGAAGTACAACCCCTTAGGGGTAGGTAGATTTAATGTAAAAAAATCATAAAATGCTCGAATGTTTCTAAACCAATTGACTACTAGGGCGTTATAGAATCTAAGTGTAAAAATACCCCTTAGCGAAAATTCTCCAAAACTTTACATATATTTTACATTCAAATGACAAAGCTATTTTATTGCTGAACGCAAAAGCTATTTTTCAGCCATATTATCATTCATTTTATGAGAATTTTCCTCTTCCGAAACATCAAATAACATTCGAGCCTCTGACAATATATCGTGAAAATAAGTGTATTGAAATTTACCGCTACGCCCAGCTAGATGCAAATTTTCAAATTTTGATAAATATTCATAAACCCTTTCCCTGTTCTGCGCATAGTCTTTTTCTAAAACAGGGTAAGCATTTTTGATGCGTCGGCTCTCTGCGCCCAACATATCATTGATATTCAGCAGTCCTATTTGCGCCAATTGCGCTACAATTACCTTGATTAACTCTCGCTCTTCTTTCAGCCACCATTCGTCGTTTTCCGAAGTTGGAATTTCTACAATAAGCGAGGTTCTCCCTTTTGGCGACATGGCTTCGCTCCTATTTTTAGGCTCAAATATTCGAGTAAAGGGATATTTTTTTTCTGGGAAATAGATAGACGCATTATCAGAAACTTTTTCGATATCCAAAAAGATAGCCACCAATCGAATATGGCGAAAAGTAAGCGTAGGCAACGAAATATGTTCGCCTTCGTCGGTCTCAAACTGGGGCTGAGGTTCCAATATTTTCAATAAAACATCCAATGGCAAAGTCGAAATCAGCTTATCTATTTTTCGTTCTTCTTTCCCGTTTATTTCTATCGCAGTTACCCTATTATTTTGGGTTTTAATCTTTGTAACCCTCTGATTTAATTCAATGTTTTCTTGCCCTATTTGGTTACTCAATGCTGCTGCAATTGAGCCATAGCCATATTTTGGATAATAAAATCCTGTTTCGGAATGCTTTTTATCGCTTTTAATATTAAATAATCCTTGCAAGATAAAATGCGTGAGCGTCAAGCCTTTCAGTCGAATGCCAGCTATATCGGTAGAGAGTTCTTTGACGGGTTTTCCCCAAAGTTTTTCGGAATAATCTGTAAGGAATAAGTGGCTTATTCTTTTGCCATATTTATAATAAGCGAACGTCTCGAAGTTATGAAATACCTTTTTCCGATTTTTGAATCGCTGCGTCATTACATCCATTCCAGCCCGAAAAAACTTAAAAGTACCTAAGTATTTCAAGACATTGACAGGCTTCAATGGAAAATCCAAAAAGGTATTATTAATAAAAATTTGACTTGGCGCAGTGGTATTCAGCAATTGATTTTCGAGTAATTCGTTGAGAAGTAGCGTATTTTCGTTGCTTTTATCATGAAATCGGTGTGCGCCCGAATCGTAAAGAAAGGTTTGGTGCTGAATGGTACGAGAGTAGGTTACGCTCGTACCACCTAGCCCATTTGAGGCCTCCAACAAATGAAGTGAAACACCCTGCTGTTGTGCCATATAGCCAACTGCAAGCCCTGCAAGACCACCTCCTAACATATATATATTCTTATCTTTTTTCATTACTTGCTTGGAAATAAGGCTCTATTGTTATCTATATTTTCAAGCGCAAAATAGCAAAATTTATCTAAGTCCAACTCTTTCATGCAGAAAATCAAGAATTTGATTAGTTTTGCAAGGTCATCTTTTTTAAGTTTTAAAGTTTAACAATCCGCCTATTGAGAGACGTTTGTCTTTTGATAGGCTTTTTATTTTGAAGTATGGTGCGCCGACTCAAAGCTCAACTTTTCCAACGCCAAACAATACGCCATTTCCAATTGTTCGTCAAGTTCTAAATGTGTGGTATCAATCACAATCGCATCATCTGCCTTCCGCAGCGGGCTATCCTCCCTATTGGAGTCAATGTAATCCCTTTCTAAAAGATTCTGTTTTACGGTTTCAAAATCTACCTCCTGTTTTTTATTTTTCAATTCCAAAACCCTACGGGCTGCCCTTACATCGGTATCTGCGGTAATAAACAGCTTGAGTTCTGCCTTCGGAAATACCACCGTACCAATATCTCGCCCATCCAAAACTACTCCTTTCGACTTACCCATTTCTTGTTGCTGCGCCACCATTGCTCGCCTCACTGCCGAAATAGTTGCCACAGGACTCACGTTTTGAGATACTCGCATGGTCCGTATAGCGGTTTCCACATTTTCATCATTCAAAAAAGTAGAGATTTTATCTCCTTTTTTTTCAAAATGAATTTTCAAACTATTCAACGCATCCTCAACCGCATTTTTATTATTCAAATCCACCTCATTATCCAAAAAAAACAATGTGGTAGCCCGATACATCGCTCCCGTATCTATAAAAATATAATTGAGTTTTTCGGCTAATCCTTTAGCTATGGTACTTTTTCCGCACGAAGAATAACCATCTATGGCTACTATAATCTTTTTCATCTAGGTAAAATTTTGGGGCGAAGATAATTGATTTTGCTTTATTCCTTCCCCTTTTGGGATTCTACATTCCTTAACTTTTTTTTAATATCTCAAATGTAATTTTTTACAACATTTGGCTACTTATGGTTTGAATGATTTATTTAACTATTTTTGCAACGCAATTTATCGGATAAGTGTACAAATGAGTAACTGAACAAATGAATAAATCAATTTATCCGAAAGTCGTCATTTTTTAAATAGACAATATTCTATTTTGTGTGCGACAAACACAAAACTACTCAAAATCAGTAAGTTGTATTTTGCACCGTACCATTTTTTTTAGAATAAAGTCTAATGTAATTAATAATACTTATGCAATTAGCATTCTTTATCATTTTAACCTTAATAGGTCATGTAGGCTTGTATCGAATTTTCGAGAAAGCTGGAGAAGCGGGCTGGAAAGCATTCGTTCCTGTTTTAAATAAATTGGTGTGGCTCGACATTATCGGGCGACCTCGTTGGAGATATTTATTGTTGCTTATTCCTATTGTCAATCTTTTTATATTGGCTGGAATGATTATCGAATTAGCCAAATCTTTTGGCAAACACGGTTTTTGGCAGCACATTTTAGCCGTTGTTTTTCCTTTTGCGTTTTTCCCTTTCTTAGGTTTTTCTAAAAAAGAAAAATACTTGGCGAAAGGCTACGAAGAAGAGCAAAAAAATCCTATCAAAAAATCTCCAACGCGTGAATGGGCAGAGGCAATTATCTTTGCGGTGTTCGCTGCTACTTTCATCAGAATGTTCCTGATAGAAGCCTATACCATCCCAACGCCTTCGATGGAAGGTTCTCTTTTGGTGGGCGATTTTCTTTTTGTGAGCAAAACCAATTATGGCGCACGCACACCAATTACACCGATTCAGTTTCCTTTGGTGCATAATAAGATTCCAAATACCAATTTAGAATCTTACTCCAAAGCTATTCAGTGGCCTTATTATCGTTTGCCCGGTTTCCAAAAAGTAAAACGTTTTGATCCTGTGGTATTCAATTTTCCCGAAGGAGACACCGTGGCTATTGGTCTCGGAATGTATGATTATTATACCAAAAGGAATTATACGAATTACTATTCGCTCCGTCAGGAACATGGTGCGCAAATCAATAATCCGACGTTTTTCAGCATCATCACTCGCCCCGTGGACAAGCGAGACAACTACATTAAGCGTTGTGTGGCGTTGCCAGGCGAAACGCTTCAAATCGTGAATCGCAAATTGGTAATAAACGGCGACACGCTCAAAAAACCTACCTATCAACAGTTTAGATACAACGTAGTGACGCAAGGCGGCATCAACTCTAAGGTATTGGAAGATTGGGGCATTGAAATGACTAATGGCGAAAATCAACAATCTGGCTCTAATTATATTTTATTCATTAATGATGAGCAGGTCAAGAAAATTAAAGCACTCGACAATGTTATCAGCATAGATGTGGCTAGTCAAGGAGGGTCTCGTATATTCCCGAACGACCCGAAAAATTTCAACTGGACAAATGACAATTTTGGGCCTTTGAAAATTCCTGCAAAGGGCGCAACAGTCGAATTAAGCCTTCAAAATGTAGCTTTGTACGAGCAAATCATTGATGTATATGAAAATCACGACTTTGAAGTAAAAGGCGGAAAAATCTACATTGATGGCAAAGAAGCACAGAATTATACTTTTGAAATGGATTATTTCTTTATGATGGGAGATAATCGCCACAACTCGGAAGACTCTCGTGTTTGGGGTTTTGTTCCAGAAGACCATATTGTCGGAAAACCATTATTTATTTGGTTCTCTCGCAAGTCTGGTTTGGATATTCGTTGGAATAGATTGTTCCGTTCGGCTAATGTGATGTAAACATTCATTCCTCATATTTGAATTAAAAAGGGTTCGTGTTATCTAAAGATGGCACGAACCCTTTTTTTTAAAATTTAATAATCTGATACCCTTTTTTAGTTTTTAAATGCTGTTTGATAATACGGCTCACATCAGGATTATTCGCATAAGGCTGAATACAGTTTCTTAAATCTTCTAATGACAATCCATCCTCGACATTAGCATATCCAAAGCCTTGATAAATTCCATTTTCTATTAAAATAACGGCTTTTTCATCTCGGTTTCGCCCGGTATCCAATATCAAAAAATCTTTATCAAAAGCGAGTTTTAATTTCTCCATTGCCGCATTTGCACGTTCATTGTATTCCTCAACAGATTCAATTTTCATGCACGCCCCTCGGCACAAACTCAATTGATAATTCAAACAATTACTCCCTAGCCGTCCTTCCAGATTGCACAATGGTTTACACAATTCATACTTACTAGCTACCGAAAACAAAGCCGTTTGAGCCGAACTTCCCTTTGGATATTCTGCCAAAATTTCTTGCTTTTCTTTTTTGTCCGTCACGCTAAAACAAATGTAGCCATCCTGATTCGTGTATTGAAAAACACCAAAAGGAAACCGATTCCGTTTTTGCGCTCGGTTATACATTGGTCGTATTTTTTTAATTTCATCGGATTCAAACAGCAAGGCAACCAATTCACTGCCTGTAAGTTCAAAGGTGATTTCGTGGACAGAAGCGTTCATTTTTTGCGCCTTAGGTTTGTCATTTGCAAAATGCTCCAAAAGGCGTTTTTTGATATTAATACTCTTCCCAACGTAAGTTACGTCGCCGTTTTTGTTATGAAAATAATACACGCCCGTCTCTTCTGGAAATTCGTGAAGTTGGTCTAAAGTAATATTAGGCGGTAGTTTTGTGGCTTTTACGCCTTTGTTTACCATCAATTCTACTTCCTCTTCTTGTTGCTGTTGGAGTATGGTTTTCAGCACTATAAAACACGCCTCCGTATCGCCCATAGCTCGATGTCGAGCCGTATTTTTGATATTTAAAAACTTACTCATGGCATCCAAACTATACGAACGCCTGCCCGGAAAAGCCTGCCTGCTCAACCGAACCGTGCAAAGCTGCTTCCGCATATATTTATACCCCAATCTCGCAAATTCTTCTTTTACAAAGCTATAATCAAACCCGACATTGTGCGCCACAAAAATTGCTCCTTTCGTCATTTCCACAATTTTTTTGGCTACTTCATAAAATTTTGGCGCATCAGCCACCATTTCATCCGTAATTCCTGTGATTTGTGTAATATTGTAAGGAATAGACTGTTCTGGATTGATGAGCGTCTCGAAAGTTTCCAACACCTTTTTGCCATCATACAAAATAATGGCAATTTCGGTGATTCGATTCTGACTTGCACGTCCTCCAGTCGTCTCAATGTCTATAATGGCGTATTTCATAGGTTGATTGCTAATTGAGTCGAAATAATTCGGCTAACTGAAATAGGTTTTTAATACAGAAAAAATATTATTAAAACATTTAAAACCATACAGTTTTTTTTTGGCAAGCCAAAAGATTAACAAAAGCGTGGGTTTATTTTGGGCAAGCCCATAATCTGTATGATTTTAATACTAAAGCATACAAATAAACCATAAATTTTCAAAAATCAAAACAAATATGTTCAAAAAAAGTATTTCCGTCTTTCTTTTTTCTTTGTTCTTATTGAATTGCCAAGAGGCAGATTCACAAGAAAATTCGCCTACTCCCAACGATACAACTAGCACCGCAGCTCAAGACGAACCGCCTCAAAACAAAGCAATCGTAGTTGGTGCAGCTCGATTTGATGAATATTTGAGCAGCTTAGAAGGAAAAAACGTAGCAATGGTGGTCAATCAAACTTCGGAAGTGAATCAAACGCACCTTGTGGATTTGCTTTTAGAAAAAGGCATTGCTATTAAAAAAATATTTGCACCTGAGCATGGTTTTCGTGGCGATGCCGACGCTGGCGCCACCATCAAAGACGGGAAAGATAGCAAAACGGGCTTGCCTATCAAGTCGCTTTACGGCAAAAACAAAAAACCAACGGCTAAGGATTTAAGCGGAATTGATATAGTACTCTTTGATATTCAAGATGTTGGCGCACGTTTTTATACCTATATTTCTACGATGCACTACGTCATGGAGGCTTGCGCAGAAAATAAAAAATCGTTCTTAGTGTTGGATAGACCCAATCCTAACGGGCATTATATAGATGGGCCAATACGAGAAAAAAGCCAAAAATCATTCGTGGGAATGCACCCGATTCCTATCGTTCACGGCATGACCGTCGGCGAATATGCTCAGATGATAAATGGCGAAGGTTGGCTGGCTGGTGGCAAAAAATGTGATTTAAGTATTGTCAAATGTGTAAATTACGACCACAATACATTTTACGACTTACCCGTAAAACCGTCTCCGAACTTGCCCAATATCCGTTCTATTTACTTGTATCCGTCGCTTTGCTTATTTGAAGGCACCGTAGTTAGCGTCGGGCGAGGGACAGATACGCCTTTCCAAATATACGGGCATCCTGACCACAAAAACGGCAATTTCGATTTCACGCCTCGCCCAACTTCGGGTGCATCTAATCCCAAACACAACAGCAAAATTTGCCACGGCTTCTCTATGCTGGATACCGATTTGGAGGTTTTAAAAAATGAAAAGCAATTGAATTTGAGCTATTTGATTGATTTTTATAAAAATCATCCGAACAAAAAAGGCTTTTTTAATGCGTTTTTTAAAAAATTGGCTGGCACAACTAGGCTACAAGCACAGATTGAAAGTGGAAAAACTGCCGATGAAATTCGTGCTACGTGGGCAAGCGGTTTGGAAAGGTTTAAAGTGACGAGAGCTAAGTATTTGTTGTATGCGGATTTTGAATAGGTTGTTGCGAATCATTAAACACCAGATGCCTTGAAGGTCTATCGATTACCCATAAATATTTAGGTATTTAAAAGGAGCGTAGCTTCGGCACGGAAACTTACGAATCGTGGCT
>CALOED010000015.1:0-5328 GCA_942492005.1 uncultured Saprospiraceae bacterium | reverse complement strand
GATACCGAATGGGGCATCGGTTGGTTGCCGCTAGGTGGCTATGTAAAAATAGCCGGAATGATTGATGAAAGTATGGACAGAGAGCAAATGGCGCAAGAACCTAAGCCATGGGAATTTCGCTCCAAACCAGCTTGGCAACGCCTTATTGTCATGCTAGGCGGTGTCACTG
Source organism: uncultured Saprospiraceae bacterium (assembly GCA_942492005.1). Taxonomy (GTDB): domain Bacteria; phylum Bacteroidota; class Bacteroidia; order Chitinophagales; family Saprospiraceae; genus CAKZLL01. The sequence continues at coordinate 5,159 of CALOED010000015.1, read as the reverse complement.
TCAATTTCATTTTAGGCTTTTTGATTTTTGCAATGGTCTTGTTTATTTGGGGAAAAACCTTTTTGCCAACTACCAACGTGACTTACGGCATTCAAGCCGACTCGATGGCGCAATCTATGGGTTTCAAGACGGGCGATAAGGTATTGAGCGTTGATAATAATGAAGTAGAAAATTTTAGAGCTATCCAGAGAGTAAAATCTTTCTTTAAAGAAAATAAAACGGTGCAGGTAGTACGTGACGGTCAAAAGACGGAGTTCAACGTACCTTCCGAACTGACGGGCAAACTAGCCAGCTATAAAGGCGATTTCATCATACCTCGCTTACCATTTGAAGTAGGTCTTTTTACTAAAAAAGAACCTAACCCAGCTAAGGAAGCAGGCATGAAGATAGACGATAAAGTCATTGCCTTAAATGGAGAGCCTTTTATTTATTTTGATGAATTTCAAGAAAAGATAAAAGGTAAAAACAGCGAAAAAATAACGGTTCAAGTCCTACGAGGTAAAGATACTTTGGACCTCAATATAACAACGACAGAAGAAGGTAAAATCGGAGCGGGGCCTTACAACAATTTCGACCATTACTTCGAGTTGGATACCATTACTTACTCTTTTGGCGAGGCTTTTCCTGCCGGGTATTCGGAGTCGGTTAATTTCTTATCCATGCAAATCAACGCATTTGGGCAGATGTTCAGAGGCAAAGTAAAGGCTTCGGAAAGCCTGGGCGGCTTTGGTACAATAGCTGGAATGTTCGGGACAGAATGGCAATGGGAACGCTTCTGGCGTATGACAGCCATTTTATCGCTGATTTTGGCATTTATGAATTTATTGCCTATTCCTGCGCTCGATGGTGGTCATGTCATGTTTTTGCTCTATGAAATGATTTCGGGACGCAAACCAAGCGACAAATTTATGGAATACGCTACGATTATTGGCTTTGTCATTATCATCGGTTTGGTCTTATACGCCAATGGTTTGGATATTTTGAGAGGTATCCGAGGCAATTAATCCAATAAATATTTTACAACCATTTTATGAAAAACGTAGTTTCTAAGTATAGAGGCTACGTTTTTTTACAATTTGTCAATTCCTAATTCCTAATTCCTAATTTTAAAAATGACTTATTTCGATTTATACGATATTCCAATATCTTTCAAAGTAGATAAAGCAGCTTTGAAAAAGAAATATTACGCCCTTAGCCGTCAGTTACATCCCGACTTTTACACACAAGAAGGCGAAGCCAAACAAGCCGAAATACTGGAACTATCATCCAAAAACAACGAAGCCTACAAGGTGCTAAAAGACTTTGACAAACGCATGAAATACATCTTGAACCTAAAAGGCGCAATCGAAGAGGAAGGTAAAAATACCGTTCCTCAAACATTCCTTATGGAAATGATGGACGTGAACGAAGCCTTGATGGAACTCGAATTTGATTTTGATAAAAGTGCCTTTGAAAAAGTACAAGCCGACCTTAATGATATGAATAACAGCTTATTAGCAGAGATACAACCTATTCTGGATAATTATAATGATAAAAACGCAACCGCTTCGGAACTAAATGAAATAAAAAATTATTATTTTAAGCGTAAATATTTATTGCGTATTCAAGATAATTTATCTAAGTTTGCATCGCTTTAGAAATAAGCAGAACATCATATTGTATGTTTTCCGTTTTCACCTGCCTCGGTGGCGGAATTGGTAGACGCGCTGGATTCAAAATCCAGTTTCCATTGGAAGTGGGGGTTCGATTCCCCCCCGGGGTACTATGGCTCAAAAGTCGCTGACAATCAGCGACTTTTATTTTTTCAGGTTGTACTGCGCCTATTGTGCGTCGGGTGGTCGGTTTTTCTTTTTTTGGCATGGCTAAAAATCTTTAGTTATGCAAAATACAGATTCAAAAAATTATCCTTACGAATTGGCTAGAATCGTAAAGGGCAGCCGTTACTATGTCGTTTATAAAAAAGTTTATTCTATTGAAAAAGGGCAGCTAGTGCGAAAAAGAAAGTATTTTGATAATATTAAAAATGAGTATGCTAGAGAAGATGCTGCGGTTAAATTCAAAAATGAAACAAATAAACTGCTAAGCACTGGCAATGCTTATTTAAAATCTGAAACGAGAAGCACAGGGGAGAAGGAGTCAAGCTCGTAACGATTGAAAAAGCGTTTGCTGATGCGCTAAAAAGAAAAGCCGCAACGCTCAAAAAGAGAACAATTGAAAACTACAAAATCACTGTTAAAAAGTTTCTTGAGAGAGTAGATATAAAAAAATCTATTCAATTACTTACCGTTCAGGATGCAAAATTATATGCAAATCATTTACTTGTTGAGAAAGGACTGTCGGCAAAAACTCATAATTCGTATATAGGTCATTTGAGTTCAGTATGTGCTGAGATGGTGGACAATCTTGAGTATATAAAAGAAAATCCTTTTCTAGCTGTTAAACATTTAGCGACTCGTTTGACGATGAAAAATAGAGCATTATTTGATTTTGAAAGAAAACAGTTATTAAGTGCTATTGATTGTGATGAGCTTTTACTTTCCTGCGAGTTGCAGTTTTATTGTTTTATGAGGCCGTCGGAAATTAGACAGATTCAGCTTAGAGATATTGATTTAAAAATGATGAGAATTCGGATTTATCCAGAAGTCTCAAAAGGTAATACATATAGAGTTGTTGAAATTCCGGAAGTGTTCCGAAAAAGAATTTTAGATTTAGAGATAAGTAGAAAGCCGCAAAGATTGTATTTACTAGGTTTTAGAGAAAAACAATATTCAAAAAATGTAATATACAATAGACTTAAAAAAATATTGATTCGGTTGGAGATGGATTCGGACATTACAAATTACTCCTGGAAGCATACTGGAGTCGTGGCGGCTCATCGTGCTGGCGTAGATATATATAGCATTTTCCGACAAGGTGGCTGGAAGGATTGGAAAAGTTTTGAGAATTATCTCAAGTCGTTAGGGCTTTATTTCAATAAAGAGATTATTAATAAAATGCCTGTTATTTAGATTTTTCAAAAAAGAGATAGCAAGGACTAAATTTTAGTCCTTGCTATCTCTTTTTTGATTTAGTAGTTCTTCGATTTCTGAGTTTGTGCGTTGCGCCTCGATGATAATTAATTGATTGCTTAGTATATTGACTTGTTGTTTTAATAAAATATTTTCACCTTCTAAATTGTCAAGTCTTATGCGAAGTTTTTCATTGTCTTCTTTGTACTCATTTAAAAGTATCTGAAACTCGTCAGTTTTTTGCTTTCGCTTTGAAAATATAAGCTCTAATACTTTCATGGTAGCAGAGCCACCAAGGAATGTGAGTATTGATTCCAGCATGGTTGTTTTTTTAGAGGTAAAATCTATAATACAATTTCAATTTTTTCAGATAGCATTTCAGATAGTTCTGCAATACTTTTTTTAAAAGCCGTTTTTCTGTTTGTGTGCCAGTTCGTGCTGTCTATCAATTCCTCTAGTTCATCTTCGCCAATCATTAAACCATAAAAAAGAGCTTCCTTTCCGTGAGTTTTGCCAAACTGTTTTAACTGGGGGCGGTTTGGCTCTTTGTCAGTGAATATTTCTAATAGGTCTAAGAGCGCAATTTTTACTTTTGCGCCTAGCTGCGTCCTGAAAAATCGAATAAGTTTTAGTAAAAATTTCATATCACAAATTTTTTATAAATAAATGAATGGGTTTAAATAAATTGTCACATTATTTTTTTCTAGTCGCTACAATAGCCACGACAGCACCAACAAGTGTAATACTGCCGCCAATTGCTACAATTGCACCATTTTTTTGAATCCAGGATTTTTCTTTTTCTTCTTTTGCTGCTAGTTGAGCTTCTAATGCTGCGGCTCTTGCCTGAGCTTCTGCGGCTGCGGCTGCGGCTGCTTGACTGCTGTTATTCCCTCCGCCTAAGAATCCAGTCGCTATATTTCCGGCTGTGTTTAATATGCCAGTTGCGACTCCAGTCCAGGCTTCCGTTCTTCGCTGTTGGTTTTGCTGAGAAAGGTTGATCTCGTCTTGTGATACCTGGAAGTAGCTTTTGGCTGGCGGTGTATCAACTGCTGGTTTTTTTGCTCTGCACCATTCTTTACACATGACTCCTCGAGGATCACCTGGTAAGAACATAGAATCACAACCTTTTTTACATCTGCATTCTTTGAAGCATAAGAATCCGATTTGGTGCGGATTTCCGTAATATTGATTGGTGTTGATATTGCCTAACTGGTGCTTTTTTTCTAACATGATTTTATGTTTTTAAGCTAATAAATAGCTTGATTTATATTGTGAATTTTAGTGCTTTTTCTGGGTCAATCAGCTGATTGTTTTTTATAATTTCAATGTGAATATGATTTTTCATACTGCCGCCATACTTTTTAGTAATATCCTGAGCGGTGCCGACTCGTTGTCCAGCGATTACATATTTTCCAATTTTTTGAGGTATGATATAGAATATTTTTACTTTATATTTTTCGTTCTCGATAACGCAACCTTTAAAACTTGAATCGTCAGAGTAGGGCATGGCGATTCTAGTTACTTTGCCGTTTATTGGACTATATATATTTTGCCCCTCGATAACCAAATAATCGGTTCCATGATGCGATTGACCGTTACGACTTGCTCCAAAGTGTCCGCTACCGCTTGAGTCGTTCCTGATTTTTAGCGGTCTAACTGGTTTAGCTATTGTTTCTTTGGTGGTGAGATAGTAGCCTACGCCAGCCAAAAGACCAAAGCCAAATATTTTTTTATAAGAGTGCATAGGCTTCATTAAATTCTGCATCTGTTAAATTTTCTTTTCCTGCCTCTTTCCATGCTATTGCCTTTGCTATTAGAGCAATATAATCTTTATAATAATCCCATGTTGGATCTATTATTGTGTGTTGGTCAAACATATCATCGCCGTTTTCCCTAAGTATAGAAACAACATCGTTTATATACGATGCTTGATCAGTAGCAGACCAGTTTGTAACAATTTTTTTAATCGTGTTTCTATCATATTTTTCTATATAGTTCTTGAGTAATTTAATCATTGCTCGAGTCCCATATTTCTTTTCATAGAACTGTTCAAAGGTGTTCCCCGAATCTATATTCAAATGATTAGGTACTTTGCCTTTCCATTTGTCATTTGTCAATTTGATATTACCAGTGGTTATTATTTCTAATCGA
>CALOED010000014.1:0-4102 GCA_942492005.1 uncultured Saprospiraceae bacterium | reverse complement strand
ACTAAAATCCTGACGGTAGCGTTTTTTTGATTTTGCCAATTGTTGCCCTCCGAGCAGTTTACATTGATTTCGCAAGCATCGGAATCGCCAAAGCCACGTTTTGCGCTTTTGCCAGAATTTCGATAAGTATAGCCTATTTCATTGAGCGAAATGACGGCAGTTGGAGAAGTAAGTTTTGTTGCCAACTCAATAATAATCGTTTCGCCTCCTATCAATCCTGTTGCAAAGTTATCTTGATTGTCAAAATCAGTAAATCTAAACACTTCGCTACCTTTTTCGTTAAAAATAAAGAGTTGGTCATGCTGACGCAGTTCAAATTCATCGAACAAAAAAGACAACGCTTCTGCCGACTGCGTAGCAATTTTCATTCTATATACGTCGTAGCCATTGGCGAGCGTCGTTTTTTGGGCATCTGCCAAGAAATTTTGAAGAATAGGAACGACAACGCCTATTCGCATTCTGCCTTTTTGAGCATCTTTGACCGCATCTTGCGCAAATAGTTCTGCCAAATCAGGGGCAGTATATCTCAATACAGGAAGATTTTCGGTAGTGAGTTGATATTGAATCGTGTAAGGTGTGTATTTTTCGATATTAGAATCTTGGCTAAAACCAAACAGGGAAAAGAAAGTGAAACAAAGGATACTTACAATTTTCATACGAGTGTTTTTTATTATCTAATTGATTTTCAAGATAAGCTAAATCTAATAATTTTGTTACCTTTTTTAAATAAAAACGTCTCACGAAGGTGAGAAATGTCATATACTGACTGATGTTATTTCTTATTGAAAATAGTTTTGTCAGAGGGAAGTCAAGTATTTTTATTTTTGAAAAAACTATATGTTTTGTTGGAATTAAATGCAACTTTTTATTGAAACCTACGAATCATTAATAAGACAAAACAAAAACAAACTACCCATTACAAATTATCATGAAAAAAATAAAAACCATAGCAATAGTAGCATTATTACTTTCATTTTGCCAAACATCAGCATTTTCGTTTTCTACCTCTGGTAAGAAAAACCTATATGATGGTTATATTATTGACAATCAAGGAGATACTGCTTTTGGTAAAGTTCAATTTGTAAATCCTATTTACAATGAATTGAAAGTGCGTTTTTACAACAAAGAGGGGAAAAAGCGCATCACCTATAAGCCGCACGAAATTTTAGAATACGCCTTCTTGCTTCCAAAACATAATACCAAAACTAAAAAAGACGAGCTTCAATGGATTCATTACTTCCGTAAAAGGGTAGAAGTGATGCCTACGGCAAGCTCGTATCAAGTAAAAACGCTTTTTTTGCAACGTATTACAGAAGGCAAATTAAATGTATATAATTATTATACTTTAAAAACCTCTAAAATCAATTCTAGAGATTATGAAAAGCAATATTTTATTGAGCAAATGACTCCTGATGGTTTCAATTTGACTTATATCAATAAAGTAAATTATAGAGATAGCGTCAGAGAATTGTTGGCTAGTAATGAAGAATTAGCTAAAAAACTAGGCAAAAGAGGTTATGGATTTAAGTATTTACCTCGTTTAGTAGCTATTCACAATAGAATGATGAATGGAGAAAAAGTGATTATCTAGTTAAAAAAGAAGTTAATTTGTTTTTTAACTTTTGATGACACATTCCTAATGACTGAAGCGCAGTAGCTTCAACTACTAAATTAGCTATGGCAAATTGCCGTGGCTTTTTTTGTCTTGCACTGGAGGTTGTTTAATTATTTCAAAATGACTTTATTTGTATTTTATTATTTTAAAAAATTAAAATATAGCAATGGAAAATGAGATGTTAGTTACCCAAAAGGTGTTTTTTGATATTACAGTTGGAGGTAATAAAGCAGGGCGAATTGAAATAGGACTTTTTGGGGAGATTGCCCCAAAAACGGTGAAAAACTTTTACGAACTTTGCACAGGCGAGAAAGGTTTTGGTTATAAAGGAAGCAAATTTCATAGAGTGATAAGTGAATTTATGATGCAAGGCGGAGACTTCACAAATGGAAATGGAACTGGCGGAAAATCCATATACGGAGAAAAATTTCCAGATGAAAACTTCAAATTACGTCATACCGCACCAGGTTTTTTGTCGATGGCTAATTCGGGAGCAGACACAAATGGTTCGCAGTTTTTTATTACTTTTATTCCAACTCCGTGGCTAGATAACCATCATGTAGTATTTGGGAAAGTAGTAGCAGGAATGGATTTGGTTCATCAAATTGAAGAAATTTCAACTAACCATAGAGATGTACCGACGGTAGATGTCGTTATTGCGGATTGTGGCGCAATGGAACTCGACAAACCTTATTTATTAGAAGAAGAAGTTGGCAGTTAAAAGTTTCTATCTCTCCACCTTAATATAAGTAGTTACCTTAATTATTTATAGAATTAATTTTTATAAACAATTGATTGACAATTCAATACTTTGATAGTAAGACGACTTTCAGCAATTCTCATTAAGGAAAATCAATAGCCCCACATCTTCAGTGTGGGGATTGAAAAAATTGACAAGTTTTTGGGTTTTAACTTTTGTAATATAACCCCGCACTAAAGATGCAGGGCAATTGATAACGCCAAATAAGAAACTTCTGTCAGGACATTAGCTATTATTCACAAAGCGGCGAAGCCGCTTTGTCTATCTTCATTATCAGTTAGTTATGTAATAGGATTTAGTTTTGTGATTAAAATCTATTGGATTATATGATAGATATAAGGTATTTCATAACTCAATTATTTTATTGTTTGATTATCTTATTAACATAATCTACGCCTTCAATTTTAGTTTTAATGATATAAATACCAGTCGATAAGTCACCAATTGATATTTCCTCATAAGGATTGAATAATTCTACGGTTTTTACCAATTGCCCCAAAGCATTATAAATGCCATTCGTGTTTTGTGGTGCATTTTGCCCTTCAAGAAGCGGTGGAATAAATATTTCTTGACTGTGTAAAAAATTACTTTGAATTACATTTACAAAAATTAAAATAAGCATTAAACGATAATGTAAAATATTGTTTTTCATAATTTTCAATTTTGTGATTTGGTAAAATGTGGTATCATACCTTTATTATATACTCAATATTTAAGTTTTGAATTTGGAATAATACCAAAATATGATTAGAATTTTACTAAAATGAAAAAAAATAACTAAGAAAGTGGCTGATTATCAGTTGTTTACAAATAGTTGATATTTTTTTACATAATTTAACGTATTTATACGTTGATTAATTAAAAAATACGTTGTATATTTGCTTTATCAAAATAAGAAAAGAATGCAGAGATTAACAAAGGCAGAAGAACAGGTCATGCAGATAGTTTGGAAAATGAAATCTTGTATGGTTAGCGAAATACTTGAACAACTTGGAGAACCGAAACCGCCTCATAGTACGGTCTCGTCAGTGGTTCGGATTTTGGAAAAAAAAGGTTTTGTCAGCCATAAGGCTTATGGAAGAACTTATGTGTATTCGCCATTGATTGAAAAAGACGATTACAAGAAGTTTGAATTGGAAAAAGTGGCGAAAGGTTATTTTGGCGGCTCAGTCAAGCGATTAGTTTCTTTTTTGGTAAAAGAGAAAGACTTAGATTTAAATGATTTAGCTGGAAAAAGACCGCAGCTACCATCGGAAACAACATCATTGTTTGCAGGTAGTCTTCTCCAACGTTGAAACCGCTAACTGACAACCGCCCCGAGGACATTCAGAACAACGTACAACCACGCCATAAGCGATGCGCTCACCGTCAGGACCCCCACGGTGGCGTGGATGCTCGCTCCGACCGCTATCCCTGCCATCAGATGAAGCAGGAAATGCAGATGACCGCTCAGTCTTCTGTAGGCATACACAAAAAACGGTGCCAGCAGCAGGCTGGTGAGCGCTACAAAAGCGAAGGCGAACACCGCATAGGTTATGGATGGACCTGGTCCAGACGTTGACCCCAACAGCATTGCAATGGGGACCGGTGTTGCCGCCCACAGGCTCGCGATACAGCAGTACACAAACATCGGCCTGTGCTTTGCTGGTTTGCGAGCCAGGAACGTCTTCATTGCGCCGGGCTCAGGGCAGCGCCATCGTCGGCAGGTGCGCCGTTGGCGCTCTCAG
>CALOED010000013.1:0-5189 GCA_942492005.1 uncultured Saprospiraceae bacterium | reverse complement strand
CAAGCGCATCGTGTCTTGTCATCCGTGGGGCGGTCATGGACACGACCCCGTGCCGGGGAAAGTTATTGATTGAAATATTTCTATTAAGTAAGCTAAAGTAAATATTTCCTGACCAGCAATTCTCACTATGGCTTTATCCATTGCCCGTATCTTCAGGGCGAGGTAAAGAATAAATCTAAAAATCAGGGTTTTACCCCTAAACTGAGGTAATGTTGGATTAAAACCCGAAAATCCTTTAGTTTCATTAATCCCCACAATAAAGATGTCGGGCAATAGAATTTCCATAGTGAAGAATTACTACCTAATCGGTGATTGGTTATCATTATAACCCAAATCATACTATTTTAAAAAAAATCTATTGCTGCTCATGAGAAAACAAAACACAGGACTATTCCCACAGGAAACTTTGAACGCCGTAGATGCTATTAAATAAAACACTTAAAATCTTACCTGCTCGCAATGCCAGTGAATGCTTAATCAATTTGCTAAAAAATCTAATTTTGGGAATTTTATCAACAAATAGACTTAGGAGGCTTTATTAAAAAACAAGTTTTTTTGTTGATTTGCACACATTTACAGATATTTTTACATTAAACATTTTCTTAATACAATTGTTGGAGTTATTTTAGCGTCAAATAATGCTAAAACACACACACCACTAATAATGGGATAATTAATTCCTTTACAATAGAGTATAAAGCAAAAGTAAAATGAAAAATCATTGTAAAATATTCCTCTCTTTTCTTCTATTTTTCTTGGTGGCAAATGTCAATCTACATAGCCAAGATAGGACGCAAGCCCTTTGTCAAGAGTTCCTTCGTGTGCCACAAAATTTTTCAAAAATTCAACAACTTATCCGCTCTGGAGCTAATCTTGATTGCTATTGCGAAGCGCATAAACGCATTGATTTTTTGAAAGATGGCAGAACGGTGGTCAATTTCTACGCTACTTCTATTTCAAAACGCACCCTTCAATCCAACTCTAAACATTCCGCTATTATTGAGCGAGTGCGTATCACCTATGCAAATTGCCTTAGAGCGAGAAGACTATGCGTTTATCCGATTTTTGATAGGCAGCGGCGTGAATATTAATTATAATTTCAGCGAAAATCTTCGCCCATTAGAATACGCTTTGCATACCAGCAATAAGAGTTTGGCGGAGTTTTTAATAAAAAATGGCGCAGCAACCAAGCAGATGGATTTGGGTTGCGTGTTTGATATTGAAATGCTCAAATATTTCATCCGAAGAGGGGCAGATGCTACTACCATAAAAATTGATTGTGCTTTACACGACCAAAATTTAGCCCAACAACTCATTAGCCTCAACCCTAAATTTAAGGGCAATAACCTTTCAAGTTACAGCTTTGACGAACTACTTGCACAGCCCAAATTATTAGATTTCTTGTTCGCCAATGGCTTTTCGGTCAATGCAATAAACAACGACATCGAAAAACGAACCTTGCTTAGCCTTGCCGCAGAGGCTAACAACGAAGCGGCAACTGAAATTTTGCTTCGACACGGTGCAGCTATCAATCAAAAAGACGACGCTGGGATTACGCCTTTATTTTATGCTGCTATGAATAACCATCTCGATTTGGCGAAACGCCTCATTGAAGCAGGCGCAAACATCAATCTTACATTGGAAGGCACTACCTCGCAATCGCCTTTGAGCATTGCATTCAAAAATAAAAATAAGGCACTCATGCGCCTATTACTCAAAAATGGAGCAGACCTTCATATTACGCAAGATGATTTTTTAGCTACTGCCGTGCAAGAAAAAGACACTAACCTAATCGCTATTTTAATTGATTATGGTGCTTCCGCAGAGCGGCTAGTGAATTTGTTTGGCTCGGATTATTTGTTTCAGAATCCGAAGATGTTTGAATTTGTATTATCAAAAGGCGGGATGCTCAAAGATTCAAATTTGATGTTTAGAGCCATTAAAGAAGGAAAAAATGACATCGCACAAGCACTTATTCATCATCAAACGGGGTTGAGCCAAACGGATGTAGATGGAAAATCGCCTTTGTTTTATGCTTTTGAACAAAAAAACTACGCCTTAGTCTATCAACTCTTAGACGGTGGCGCATCGCCCAATCATGCTTTGGAAGGCTATGAGCCTTTTTTACATATTGCCATTCAGCAGCGCAATTTGATTTTGATGCACAAGTTGCTTCAAAATGATGCAAATATAAACGCACTCAATCCAGCAGGCGTTTCTGCTTTGCATCAGCGGTATCTCTCAAACACTATCAGGAGGCAAAAATTTTGCTTCAAAAATCAAGCGACTATCCAATGCGAAGATTTATTTTTAGCCATTAAAAATGAGCATTTTTCGATGGTGAAAATATTGGTAGAAAACGATGCCGACCTTACTTGCACCAAAGACGGAAAGTCTATTGTAAAATATGCCAAAAAGGAAAATCTTTCCTATCAGATAGAGCAATATCTAAAAGGGAAGATAAAATAATAATTTTTTTGGTTCTCTGACAATTTGGTAGATTTGTCCAATGTGAGCATACTCCATTGCTTTAGAAAGCCCCCAAACAATGGAGCATACTCACATTGGACATTGACTTTCTAGTTTACCCACTTCTTGTCAAAGAACCATTTTTTTCAGCATCAACCTTACGACAAATCATACTTGAAAAGCCTAAAATAGCGGTAACATAAAATAGTGGCTCGGTCATTTTTTATTTTTTTTATATTTGTTTGAATGTTAGAAAAATGCCGCTAAAATCAAGACAATATAAATGGCTTTAGAAAATGCTGCTCCTGATTTAAAATATTACTATTCCATTTTCGGATTGCGCTTTGAGTCCGAACTGGAGTTGCCGATACTTCATGCTACGCCTCCGCCCAACTCAATAGATGTTACTATTCGTTTTGGCACTGCGCCCACACATTTGGACAATCCAGAAGATAAGCGAGTACTATTTGAAGCCAAGCCCAATCATTTCTTGATGTGGTTTAAGTTCAATCCGGTACGATTTTACGTGACTAATGGCAACTCTATCCTCATTGATACCGGCGGAAATGACGACTGGGATTTCATCAGACTGTTTCTCTTAGCTCCCATAGTTGGCGCACTTTTGCACCAACGCAAGGTCATTCCGTTACACGCCAGCGGATTTGAGGTAGACGGCAGTGCGGTCTTGTTTGCAGGCGATTCGGGCGTTGGCAAATCCACTACGGCGGCAGCTTTCAAGGAAAAAGGTTATACGCTAGTGGCGGATGATGTAGCTGTCATTTATCATAAAAATAACCAACCGATAGTCGAGCCGGGCGTTCCTTTCATCAAACTTTGGAAAGAAAGTTTCGACTTATTGGATAAAAAAGTGCCTGAAAATGGGCGCATTCGAGCGCAAATTGAAAAATACTTCGTTCCCATCCAGCACTTATCTGCTCAATCACTCCCGATTAAGCGGATTTATATTTTAGAAAAATCAACTGCAATCAGCGAACCTGTTATCAAAACACTTTCGAGTATTGATACCGTTCATCAATTACGAATGGGAACATATCGCTATTACTATTTAATGGGATTGGGTGGCGAATCCTCGTTTTTTAAAATGGCTTTTCAAATAGGGCAACAAGCTATCGTAAAACATTTGACTCGTCCTGCGGTGTATCCCGTTGAAGATTTGGTTGCTTTTATTGAAGACGATTTAAAACCAAAAAAATAATGACAAACGCACAAATACCTGCTTTTTTTACTCAATTGATACAACCTTTGAGTGCCAACGATTTTTTTGATACCTACTGGAACAAAAAGCATTTGCACGTCAGTAGGAATGATGCCGATTATTTTAATAATATAATCGCTCCAACTGAAGTTAATAACTGCTTGACTTATTCTAACCTGACCTTACCTGCTGTTGAGTTGCTAAAAGAAGGGCGAACGGCACCTTCTTTGTTTTCTAAAGAACGCATCCGAAGAAGCTATTACGATGGTAAGCACATTAATAAAACACAAGTAGAAGACTTGTTTCAAAAAGGGCATTCGATTCTAATCAATCATTTTTCGCAATTTTCGCCTACTTTGCATCAAGCCATAGAAAGTCTCTATGCTTTTTTTAGTGCTGATATTGTTGAGTATTTGGTCATTTCTAATTCCAACCATGATGCTTTTCGCATTCACCATGATAGAGAACACGTTTTTGCTTTTCAAATCAGTGGAGAAAAAGAATGGAGTATTTATGACCAATTAGCAGAAAATGTTCGGGGATATAAAATTACAGGAGAATTAACACCCCCTCCGTCAGATAAAATTGTAATGCAACCAGGCGACTGTATTTACGTTCCTAATTCTTTGCGTCACAGCACTCGAACGCTTGGAGAAACGCCCTCTATTTCCATTAGTATCGCTATTGACCAATTTTATGGCATTCAGATTTTGAATAATATATTAAAATATAGTTATGTCAATTTTCCTAATTTAACTAAAACGCTTCCGCACCCATTAGCTTCGGAAGAGGCTAGGACGGCTTTTTATTCCGAAATGAAAAACACTTTCATTAAGCATCTTCAAGGCGTTGATTTTGAACAAACCATTCTAGAAATGGAAATGGCTCAAAACAAAAAAGCATTCAACCCCATTGAAGCATTTGGCAGACCTGCTTTGACGCTCGACGATATGGTGGCCAGGTCAGAAGAAGCGAAACCCACCATCCAAAAAGATGGAAAAATTATTCGTTTTAAGTATCATCATCATGTTTTGGTGTTTTATCAAATTTATCTTTTTTCTTTCGATTTTATAGCAAAACAAACCGAGCCTTTCAAGGTATCAGATATTTTCGGAATGCTCCGAAATGATATGAAGCTCGATTTGGCGCAACAACTTATTAAAACAGGTTATTTAAGGAGAGTTTAAACCGCAGTGTAATTATTTTTACTTCAGCAATTCCCCATAAGGAAAAAGATAACGAAAATATAAGGTAGCGTTACGATTCTTCTTTTTCCAGCTAAAAAGAAGCAAAAAGCCGTCGAAGTCGCCTTTGCTCATTGTTTTTTGCTATTCGCTGAACTGCGAGGCGCAGTTAGGCGATTTTCGGTTTTCTCCGAAAAACAGCACAAAAAAATGGCGACGGCTATTTTCGACAATTTTCAAGGAAAAGTACTAAAGGTGATGATTTTTAATTAACTGATTTTAATATCTTGCATACAGCTACTTAACCATGTTACGCAGAG
>CALOED010000012.1:0-18216 GCA_942492005.1 uncultured Saprospiraceae bacterium | reverse complement strand
AAGTACGCTTCATTGCATAAAATTTGTTGGAATTAAAACATGAAAGACTTAACGATTCTCTTTTTTTTCTTAATAGGAATAGGTAGCCTAGTGGGTTGCAAAGCTCAATATAAATCCGTTTCGGCAGTCGAAACGCCTTGCGTTACACGAGATACGGGCGTGAATGTGCGATTGGAAAATATTGGTAAAATCAATTTTTCGGCGTTTTCGATTTATTTAGGAGATGAAGAATATAAGTTTGGCGGATTGAAACCGAAAAAGAAAACGTGTTATCAAAATTTGCCTTATCTCTTGGCTAGAGGCGTGGATTGTCGGATTGTTTTTGAGCTAGTGCGGCCATCAGAAGGCAAACGCAATACGAGGTTGTCGGGTTTTATTTCGGTGGAAGAAGGCGTGTATAAGGAGCGAGATGATAAGCTAAATGCTCGCTTTGTAACTATTCAAGTAGAACCTTATTTCAGAAATAACAAAAGGATGGATTTTAAAATTAGATATCGAGAATAAATGAAAACATCAGACGATTTTGCATCGTCTGATGTTTGTTGTTTTACAAAACTTCTTCCGTTCCATCGGCGTGCAAAGCGAAACGTCCTTTTTCTAAGCCATGATTTTTTTCACGCTCTTTCCAAGGCCAGCCGCCAAATTGCGTTTCCTGATAATCCATAAACGCTTGCCTAATTTCCGCTTGAGTATTCATTACAAACGGGCCATATTTTGCCACAGGCTCATTGATGGGCTTGCCTTCGAGAATTAACAAAAAGCCTTCCTCATTACCATTTTCAATCGCAATAGCTTCATCAGCTTTGACATTGACGTAGTATTCATTCTGGATAGAATATCCTTCTATTTTAATGGTATTGCCTTTATAAAAATAAATAGTTCGGCTTGCTTCTTTTTCTGTTGGAGGCAAGGTCCATTTGGCATTAGCATCCATTTTTACAGTAAAAACACCCACGGCGTGTTCTTTGTTGGCAGCCCAAGAATCGGGTGTTGGAGCGGGTGCAAGGGCATCATTTAGCTGCCCAGCTATGACATCCACATAAGTATTATTACCGTTTTCGTCGGTCAATTTCACCACAGGCACATCCTCTTTCCAAAGCATTTTGAAATGCGGCTCTACCATTTTGCTCGCTCTCGGCAGATTGAGCCAAATTTGAAAAATCTCTAAAGGATTTTCTTTGTCTTGATGGATAAGCGGAAACATTTCAGAATGCTGAACGCCTTTGCCTGCCGTCATCCATTGCACATCGCCAGCCATAAAACGCCCTGCCGCACCCAACGAGTCGGAGTGGTCCACTACGCCTTCTTTATTGATAGTAATCGTCTCGAAGCCTCGATGCGGATGATACGGGAAGCCCGGCATCGAAGTGCCGTGATACATTCGCCAACCGTCTTTTACTACAAAATCTTGCCCAACATTTCTGCCCTTCAGATACTGTGGATTTACGCCACCAGAAGCATTGCCAGCAGGATATTCGTCTCGGTGGTAAGCACAAAATAAAAATGGATCTTGCGTTTCCCACGGAAAACCCAACGGTCTTATATTTAAAATTTTATTACTCATTTTATATTAGTATAAGGTTAGTAATAGCGTTCGATTTTTTTAGCGTCGGCTATTACTGCTTGCTATAAAATAGTAATTAAACACCAAGAGTTGGTATCTTGTTTATAGGTCAATATAATTATCCAGCTTCATGGTCCAATCGTATTCATCATATTCGATAGAAGGGGCAGCATCTTGCGGAATGATTTCATACTTTTTAAGCATTTTTATCACATCTTTCTTCTTTCCAAAGTCCGCTCTGAACCAACTAAAAAGCCTAGTGACGAGGACTTCGTTTTTGGCTTTGTCATAAGTAGAAGTATTTTGAAGATGGATTTTAGAAGACTTATCCAATTGCTCCTCGATGCGGGTATAATCGTATTTACCAACGGCAGGACAACTCAATGCGCCACAGTTCAACGCAAAATGAATGCGAGGATCTACCTTTTTTACTCTAAATTTTTTCTCGTATTTATCCACGCAGATTTTACCAAAAAAACCTAGGGAATACTTATTCTTAGAACGGCGAATAATACCATGTTCGATTTTATCAAAGCTCAATTTTTTGCCCGCTACTTCGATGAGTTCATCATGGAAAAATTCGTTTCTATCTTTGTATAAATCTGGATTTCCTTTCAGCAAGATTTGAATGTGCGCATTATAGACGTTTATCCAAAACGCCTTCTTAGCATTATCGGTATCCAATTCTTTAGCGAGTTTGTCTTGTGGAGCTTCGGCTAGTTTTTTCAATAAATCGTCGTGTGGCTTATCATATCGAGCGGCATCTATCAGGTCTTCAGCTAGGCGAGTATATTCTTTTTGAGAAAAAGTAGCGGCTTGTATCAATATGACGAGAGCCAGTGTGCAAAATAGTTTTAATTTGTTCATGTTTATGTTTTATTTATTTTAATAAAAATCTCTTATACTTATATATTACGTAAAATAAAGTACTAG
Organism: uncultured Saprospiraceae bacterium; assembly: GCA_942492005.1. GTDB lineage: Bacteria > Bacteroidota > Bacteroidia > Chitinophagales > Saprospiraceae > CAKZLL01. Next base: position 15,719 of record CALOED010000012.1, on the reverse strand, counting down.
AGATTGTGTATAATAGATTTAGACAATATTCTGTTTGGTGTATGCTGCGGAGAAAGCTACTCAAAATCAGCAAGTTACATTTTGCATTGTGTCAATTTTTTCAGAATAAAGTCTATTTAATGAAAGAGGAGCGAATTTTTTTGTTGAACATTGAGATTAGATATTCATTACAACCTGTGAACTTATGCTTTGTTTTAAAAAATCAATTCTACGGTCAGTTTTTTACATGAATATATTTGCAATAGCACCTTTTATAATACTTTACAAAGCGAAACTTGTAACTCAAAGAACAAAATATAAAGTTAAAAAAGCAACTGCATGAAAATATCAGTCATTATTCCTACTTACAATGAGGAAGAAAATATAGGAGACTTGCTCACACATCTGGAGCGAATAAAAACACCAAACGTAGCAGAAATTTTAGTCATAGACGGAGGCAGCCAAGATAAAACACTCGAAATAGCCAAAAAGCATCGAGCTAAAGCACTGGTCAGTCCTCAAAAAGGGAGAGCTAGCCAAATGAATTATGGCGTAGCACAATCAACAGGCAATGTTTTGCAGTTTGTACACGCTGACACCAGACCGCCAGATTGTAATTTTAAAGCAATTGAAGAAACCGTCAAAAGCGGTTCTCCTGTGGGATGTTTTACCTACAAATTCGACTCGTGGCACCCGCTATTGATGATAAATGGCTATTTTACTCGCTTCAATAAACTGTGGTGCAGAGGAGGCGACCAAGCTATATTTTGCACTCGTGAGGTATTTGAAGCCGTGGGCGGCTATCGAGATGACTATATGATAATGGAGGATTATGATTTTATTGAAAAAGTACAAGCCCAACATCCATTTAGCATTATCAAGAAGAACTGCAAAGTATCGGCTCGCAAATACAAAGAAAATAACTACATAAAGGTACAGCTTGCGAACTTAAAGGTTTTTAAAATGTATAAACAAGGAGCAAGCCAACAAGAAATGGTAGATACTTATAAACGGTTGCTCAAAACTCAAAAGTTAAATTAATGAAAAAACAATTGTTCTTTTTAATCTTTTTTTTGGTAATCTCAACTATTACCGTCAATGCAAATACTTATTCGATAGCCGACACTTCTAAGCCATTTATCCGAAAAAGCAGCTTTGTGGTATTGCCTTTGGTTTTTTATTCTCCCGAAACTCGGATAGGTGGTGGCGCAGCGGCATTGTATGCCTTTCGATTTCGGAATCAGCCGGATTCTGCTCGTCCCTCTCAAATCCAGTTAGGCGGCGCATACACGCAAGAAAATCAAATCTTATCGTATTTGCCCTTTCAGTTATTTTTTAAAAATAGCGAATACAACATTTATGGCGAATTAGGATACTATCGCTACTTTTTTTATTTCTACGGTGTTGGTAATGATATATCTGGCGAACGAGAGCGTTATTCTGTAAATTTTCCAAGAGTGCGGTTGAATGCGCTCAAATTGGTGTATCCGAGTTTGTATTTGGGCGTGCGTTATGCTTTTGACGATTATAAAATCACCGAAAGGCAGCAAGGCGGACTTTTATCAACGGAAGACATTGCAGGAAATGAAGGCAGTTTGATTTCGAGTTTGGGCGTAGTTGCCAATTTCGACAATCGAGATAATATATTCTATGCGACCGAAGGTTGGAACGTAGAACTTTCTGCGCTCACCAATCATAGATATCTAGGTAGTGATTTCAATTTTAATCGAATTTCGCTCGACGCTACTACTTATCGCACCAATTCTTTAAATCATACTTTAGCTATCAATGCTTTTATGAGTTTTAATTTCGGAGATGTTCCGTTCAATGAAATGGCAGTGATAGGAGGGACGAAGCGGATGCGAGGATTTTTTGAAGGACGTTACCGAGACAATCACGTTTGGATGTTACAAAGCGAATATCGTTTTCCGCCGTTTTGGTGGCGATTGGGGGCAGTTGTTTTTGGAAGCGTAGGAAGTGTAGCGAATGAAGTTCCAGATTTTTTTGGAAATCAAATTCATTATAGCGGTGGCGCAGGGCTTCGGATTTTACTATCCAAAAAAGAACGAATCAATATCCGACTTGATTATGGCATCAACGAAAAAGGCGAAGGATTTCCATATATCACGGTTACGGAAGCGTTTTAGAGGTTTCTGTACAAGAATGCAGACATCACCGCAAAACGTTACAATTAAGAGGAAATTAAAAAAAGGATTAAGAATCTTCAAGAGATTCTTAATCCTTTTTTGTTATCTCTTTGTCTCGTTTTAAAATAGGTTACTTCACAATTCTCACCTTCATTTTAACATCTTCAATCGGTCGATTGCTTTGATTCGTTTGCACCGCAGCTATTTTATCAATCACGTCCAAACCTTTAATCACTTGCCCAAATACGGTGTATTGCCTATCCAATTGAGGTGTGCCGTTTAGTTCTTTGTACTGTTTGCGCTGCTCGGAAGTGTATTTGAAACCGCCTTGAGTTTCCACCTGATTGAGAAATTCATCGCTCACGGTGCGGCCTTGCACGATGTAAAATTGCGAGCCAGAAGATGCTTTTTTCGGATTAATGTAATCGGGCTGTCGAGCGGCTGCCAGTGCGCCTTTGATATGAATCAAGGTATCCACAAACTCGGATTCTACCGTGTAGCCCGATCCGCCCATGCCTAGTTGCTGTCCTTTTTTTGCCTTTCGAGAATCGGGGTCGCCGCCTTGCACCATGAATCCATTCATCACTCGGTGGAAAAGTAATCCATCAAAATAGCCCTCTTCTGCTAGTTTGATGAAATTGTCCCGATGTTTGGGCGTAGCATCGTAGAGCAAGATGGTCATAGTGCCAAATTCGGTTTCGAGTTCGACCAAACATTTTTCTGGTTCGGCAATGGTTACTTTTTGCGTAAACACGCTTGCTTTTTTTCCTTTTTTGGCAATGAGCGTTACATCGTAGTCGCCAGAGTTTTTGAAAGTATGAAATGGAGCTTCTGCAAAAGAGGTGTCTCCGTCGCCGAAAACCCAAATATATTGTTCTGCATTTTCAGATTCGTTCTGAAACTTCAATTTTACAGGAGCTTCTCTTTTTTTGGTATCAATAGTAAATTGCGCAATGGGTTTGGCGCAGCTTGTGAGTAATAAAATAGTTGCAAAGAAAAAACTGAATTGTATAATCTTCATTCTAGAATTTTTGTTATTGAGTTGTAGTTTTTTTGACTACTTTTTAAAATAAAAGCCCAAAAAAACGAAATTTAGTAATGGTAAAAAAATAAAAAGTCAATTTTGAGAAGTATCAATTATAAATCTTCCAAATTTGTATTTAATACATTCAATAATTTATAAACGTTGTCCACTTCAAAGGCCGCTAACTCTAGTGTAAACTTCCGTTTGCCATCTTTGAGGTGAAGCGTAATGAGGTGCGTAGTCAGGTAAATATTCGTCCCCTCTTGATACTCTTCCTCTTCTTTTTTGACCGAAACGCTGACAACGCTCATTTTTGACCAATCAAAACCTTCACTCATGCAGGTCTCTCGTTCGTACATCAAATCTTCTTTCAGTTCTCTGATGACGTTATTTTCATAAATGATTTTGGAAGCCGCTACTTCGCTGGCACTAGGTATTGGCACGCCATGTTTTTTGAAATACGCCATTAGATGATTGTAGTTCGGCAAAAGTTTGAATAGCGAACTGGTATCGTTTTTAGCCATCGCATTAGCGACTTCATTTGCCAATTGTTTGGAAGAAGATTGAGCCGTAGCCACAGTTGCAGCCGATAGGCAAAGGCAAAATATTATAAAAATGTGTCTCATTTTTTAGCTTTTTTGAAATGGAATATTTATTATAATTACATCATTAGTACAGTGTTTCAAAAGTTTATTTATATACTCCAAGGTAGCTTGCTGCCTTGTTTACACTGAAAACCAAAGTACAATGGGGCAAGCCACCATTGGAGAAAAGATTAACTTATTTTTGAAACACTGCATTAGTGCAGTGTTTCAAAAGTTTTGCAATCATTTTAAGGATTTAAAAAATGCCTTTTAAACTAACTGAAAATCAACAACTTAAAAAGTAGTTTAATATTTTTAAAACCTAAATTAATTTTTGAAACAGTGTATTAGTACACTGTTTCAAAGTTTATTTATATACTCCAAGGTAGCTTGCTGCCTTGTTTACACTGAAAATCAAAGTACAATGGGGCAAGCCACCATTGGAGAAAAGATTAACTTATTTTTGAAACACTCTATTAGTACATTAGAAACCTTCGATGTCACTTTCGATATAAATCGCAATTTTAAACAATTCTTCTACATCGAAAGTCCCAAAGAACACCTCAAAATCTCGTTCGCCTTGCTTGAATTGTATAGCAACCGAATAGTAAACAATTTTATTGCCACTTGCCTCTCCATCGTCATCGTCTTCAAATTCCTCTACTTGTTCTTTTACCAAAATTTCGCCAGCTTTGAGTAGTTTCCAGTCGTAGCCTTCCCCCTCTGCTACCTCTCTCAATTCCGAAATTTGCATTTTATATTCGTCAAATGCTTCTTCTGTGCGTGCTTTGATAGCAGGCATTTCTTCGTCGGGCGGCATGGGCAACCCTTGATTTTGAGCATATTGCATAACTTCTTCGTGCGTTGGGAATAGCCCAAAAAGCGTCACCGTATCATTTTCTATGAATGCTTGCGCAAAGGTTTCTGCTAATGATTTAGGGCTGGATTGCGCTTGCAAAAGCACGGGCATGAATAGCATCAAACCCGCTAAGATGAAGTAGTTTTTCATAGTATTTTGATTTATGTTTTTATTTCCTGCTTAATATTTTAGAGCATTTCTTTTGATAGTTGGATGTTTTCGTAAGTTTTAACGTAAAACTATATGGTATAGACGTATGTTTTTACGTTTTTATACAAATTTTAAAAAAATAACGACAGCGAAGGCTAACGAATTATTTAAGCCCGAAATATGAAGTAAGAACAAATTGAAATAAAAAATATAGATTATCTAATCGGAATTATCTTCAATTAAAAACCTTACCTTATTTTCCTATTTTTACAAAACACGGAGAACGTACTTTTTTAAGAAAATGAGATAACCTTTTCAAAACTTTATCTGATATGAAAATAGAACGCATTTTTAGCATATTCATTATAGCGGCCATTGTCACCACGTCTTCCAGTTGTTTCCTTCTGACGATGGGCTTAGTCGGGAGTCTAGTTACCACGAAGAACTCTGGCAACCAAAATCTTTATGGCTGGGCTTACCAAAATACCAATGATAAATACGAAGCATTGTATAAAAATCAGCTTGAAAAAAATAGCACCATACTCCGCACATGGTATCATTACACGGTAGAAGAAGTCAATACGGAGACTTATATTTTGAAACGATATTACCCCGACACGAAGCAAATGACCGATTTTTATACGTATAGTAGCCCTAATTTGCTTATCAAAAATGGAACATTTGAGGAATGGTGGGACAACGGCAACCCCAAAATGCAAGGCGAATATAATTATGGGCAGCCGTCGGGCAAATGGTCATATTATGATGCAGAGAGCGGGAAAACCACCAAAAGCGGCTTTTTTAGAAAAGGCGTAAAAGAAGGTAAATGGTCGTTTTTTTATAAAAAAAATGGAAAAACCAAAGCGGAAATTAACTATTCTAATGACCAAAGAAACGGCCCATTCAAGCTATTCAATGAAGATGATATGCTCATAGCTAACGGCTTGTATTTCAAAGGACAAATCGAAAACATAACATGGCAAACGGAAGATTCCGCAGCGTATCAATACTTTCTGACGCAAGACATAGAAGGCACAAGAGGCATGATACAGCAAATGCCTTCTTATGAGCAGTGCGATGATTTGGAGTTTGAACAAAGCCGAATACGATGCACCGATAAGAAATTATTAGCCGAACTCAATAGCCGCATCAAATATCCTAGTAAAGCCGAAGACCTCAGCCTGGAAGGCGTAGCCATTGTGCGTTTTGTGGTGGATGCCGAAGGGAAAGTAACGAATGTGAATGTAGAAAGAGGGCTTTGTAAGGAAATAAAAACGGAGTTGGAGCGTGTTTTTGAGGAATTGCCCAGATGGACAGCAGGAAAACTCGACGGAAAACCTATTGATGTAGAATATGAAATTGCTATCCCGTTTAGCTTGCAAAGAGAAAATGTTGAATATCCGAAATCGGAGGATTATAAAAATCAAGATTAGACGTGAATGAAAATCAAAATATCTGTTATGAAAAATCTATTATTTCTATGTGGCTTATTGGCATTGCCTACCATTTTGCCAGCGCAAACGCCTACCGTAGGTGATACACTGCGAGGCGGAATTGTCTGTTTTATAAACGAAACAGGAGATACAGCCCTTATTTGTGGCAAAAGTGATGCGTTGCAATTTGGCGATTGGGCAGAAGCAAAAGCTAGATGCGAAAATTATTTTAGTATTTGGGGCGGCACGCTACACCGAGACTGGAGAATGCCTACTTTGGATGAAATGAAAATCATCCGTGCGGGTAGAGATGTGTTGAATCCTTTGATTGTAAAAAATGGGGGAATAGCTTTTGATAGCGAAATCGGTTCTTATTATTGGACTTCTACCGAAGGTAAGTACGACTCGCAAGCATGGTTGCAGGCATTTGGCTTTGATACGCCTTTTTTAATGAATAAAACGTCAAATACTTTTAATGCTAGAGCCGTGCAAACTGTATTTTTAAAATAGTAACTCGTGTTAAGCATGAGGCAGGTAATAAAAGTGAAATATTAAACAGCAATTCCCCATAAGGAATATTTCACTTTTTGCTTCTTTTTAGCTGGAAAAAGAAGAATCTTAACCCTACCTTATATTTTCGCTATCTTTTTTCCTTATGGGGAATGGCTGAATATTAAATGAACCTAACTACTTTATCTATCTGCGATTATCTGTGAATTTGCTTTAGTCTTAGGTACGGACACTTGCGAAGCCTAACGCTCCTTTTAAATATCTAAATATTTATGGATAATCGTAAGACTTTGCAAGCGTCCGATACCTAATTTGCACAATTTTCTAGATATAAATTCGAGTATTTTTATATCAAAATACCTGTTTAATTTTTTAAGAGAAAGCCCTTTAAAAGCCTATTAAAGAGTTTTTTACGCTTGAAAAAAGTATATTTTATTTTAATAAATAAGTATGGCAAAAATCCAAATCGGAAGAATCATCTACTAATTAGATTGTGACTTTTATTTGAAATACTTATATTTAAGGGTTAAAACTCAATTTATACTTTTTTGAATGACATTTTCTTGAAAAAAACATTGTAGAATATTACCAAAGTAAACACAACTTGTAGTATTCCTTCTTTTTCTTTTTACCTAAAGTAACGCAACAATAGCAGAATACTATCAATTTATTAAAATATGTCACAACAACCCGTCATATTCCTAGCTTTTGCAAATAGCCAAGACGCATATCTCGATATGCTAAAACGGGAGAGTCGGAACATCAATTACGCATTAGAAGCACTGGACGACAAGCGGCTGATTAAAATTAGTCGGGAAGAAAGTGCAGGCGTTGATGAACTGTTCCACAATTTCAACCGCTTCAAAGGGCGAATCAGTATTTTTCATTATGCCGGTCATGCAGATGGTAGTCAATTGCACCTGGATGATGATTCTTTTGCTAATTCGGACGGATTGGCAGATTTATTTGGTGCGGAAGGTGCTTTAAAACTCGTATTCCTGAATGGTTGCTCTACTCAAGGGCAAGTCGAAAAATTGATGGAAATGGGCGTACCTGCCGTTATTGCGACTTCGGTAGCCATCAATGATACCAAAGCCACCGAGTTTGCGGAACATTTTTATCGTTCGCTCGCCAATAAAAGCACTATCAAACGAGCGTTTAGTTTTGCCGCAACATTTATCAAAACCAAATACAAAAACCTCAACGAACCCGTTATTGAAAATCATCGAGGTTTGAAATTGAGAAAAGAAAAGACGGGCGAAGAAATGCCGTGGGGGTTATATTTGAACGATGATGTGGAAGATGTGTTGGATTGGACGCTACCGACTAGCTTTGTGCCTCCAGCTCCTATTCGTCCTAATGATGATTACGAAGTCAATGATTATATCTATCCTGTAATGGATGAAATGGTGCGTTTTGAGCCAAATTTGGAGAAAGAACTCAAAGATAAAGACGGAGAAGAGATAGATGACCGTGAATTTTTGGCTAAAATTATAGAAAATTTCCCGTGGCCTATTGGTGCGCAAATCCGCCGCTTGATTTCCAATGACTCGGAAATGAATAAACCTACGCTGAGCCGACTAGAGCAAATTACAAGTACCTACGTGGTGACTTCGCAACTGTTGATGTATATATTATTATGTCAGATGTGGGATGCTCGTAAGAAAGGAAAAGTCGTTCCAAAGGTTTATTTTATGGATGCCATGACGATGAATAAAGAGAGCTTTGAGTTGTTTGATTTTATGTCGCATATCAAACATATGTTGCAAATTTTCAAAGAACAAAATTACGAACTTTTTGCACCAGAGTATTTTGAAATATTAGAAGCACTGGAAGAAAAAGGTGAATTTTTTAATGCGTATTTATATTTGGAATCCATCCGAAGCCGATTGAGCGAAGATGGGGCAAACCTCCAAAACGAAGTTTATCAGCTCTGTGTAGATGCGGAATATGCGCTATCTACAATACTTTGCAAAGCGGCATTTTTGGTCAAATATTCCATGATTACCGTTCGAGATATTATCATCGTGAATCCGAAACACCGTGAAGCTGCCTTCAATCATTATATGGGACGACTCAACGCTCAAGAGGGCGATTTCTTGACTTTATTCAAAAAGCCACGAAACTATAACGAATTTGTAGAAAGTCGTTCGGTACTTCTAGTAAAAGACTTAAAGGACATTACCAAAAATATCAACCTTTCGCCATTCGTAATAGATAAAAATGCCTTTGGAGATGCCAAAGCCACAGCGATGGATTTGTTTATGTTTGCCTATACCGAAGAGGACGAATACTGGTATTTGGTGAGCAATCAGAGTGTTTATAGAGCGATGGAGCAAGACACCGACAAAATCAATTCGGGGCATTCGGAAGGAGGTGACGCAGAAGTGAAAACGAGGAGTAGGCGAGCAAGAATGCGTGGTGGTAGAGCGGCTGCTTCGCAAGAAGTAAGCAAACCTTATGCTATGCTCAAAGAGCAATTTGAAGTGTTCAAATCGGATATTAGCGAGTAACATTAGCCTTCGCAAAAGAAGAGAAAGGCTACTAACAATTTTCAGAATCTACCTGTCGTCAGACTGCCGACGAAAGCAGTATTAAACGGGTCAAGCAATCAAAAATGAGTACAGTTTCCATACATAATATAAAAAGTCCATTTAAATTCTTGGACGCTTATACCAAAGAAGATAAAGAAATCTTTTTTGGGCGAGAAGCGGAGACGGACGAATTGTACGACCGAGTATTTGAAACGAATTTGGTGTTGCTCTATGGCGCATCGGGTACAGGCAAAACGAGCCTTATCCTTTGCGGACTGGGCAATCAGTTTGATAGTGCTGACTGGATGCCGCTTTTCGTGAGACGGGGCGATAACCTACTAGAGTCGCTGGATGATGAAATTCATAACCTCTCGGTCAAAAAAATGAGTAAATCCTTGCCCTTGTCTAAGCGTATCCGTTCGCTGTATTTGGATTATTTCAAACCTATTTATTTGATTTTTGACCAATTTGAAGAGATTTTTATACTCGGAGACAAAGAGGAGCAAACGAAGTTTTTTACGGATTTGAAAAAACTTCTTGATGCCAGCCTTCAATGCAAAGTCGTGATAAGTATGCGAGAAGAATACATTGCTTACTTGTCTGATTATGAAAAAATTATCCCAGAACTTTTTGACAATCGGCAGCGAATCGAAAAAATGAGTTCAACAACTATCTTCGACGTGATTTCTAAAACGGCAGAAGCCTTTGATATAAAAGTGGAAGATGAAGATGAGACCATAGATATGATAATTGACAACCTCCGAAGCAAAAACAAGTCGGAGCGTGTGGATTTGGCAAATTTGCAAGTATATCTGGATAGATTATACCGAAGAGACCGAGTGCGTGCGCCAGAGCGTGATTTTGTCCAATTTGATATCGAACTCGTCAAACTGACGGGCGCATTGGAAGATGTATTGTCCGATTTTTTGGATGAACAAATAGACGTTATCGAAAAAGAATTGGTGAAAAAAGGTGTAGAAAAGCGAGGAATCCCGTTGGATGTCTTGTTTGCCCTCGTTACGGATAATGGTACAAAACAATCTATGACCATTGAAGTGATAAAGGATAGTTTGAAAAAGCGCAAAAAAATAGACCCGAAATATATTGATTATTGTATTGAAAGGTTTAAGCAAATGCGGATTTTGAGGGAATTGTCGGAGAAGAAGTAGCAGTTATAAAATCAAAATGCCAATAACATTCAATTTTACGAATTTGTGTTATTGGCGTTTTGATTCTCCCTATCTTTGAAATAGTAAAGTCTTCAATCTATCCTACGTCATCGCCAACCATCGAAATGCCCAAATCCACCTCACCTTCGTTTTTCCAAATACACCAGCTACCAATTGTCGCAACTCCTCTCTACGAAAAGCCCGCAATACAGAAAGTGGCGCATCATTTTTAATGAGATAAGAACCATTCAAAAGATGCACCAGTAGCCATATTCCAGCATAGGCAATGGGGTGTCGGTGCAAATCATTGATTATAAAATGACCACGAGTGAAGGATTTGATATTTTTAAAAATGGCAATGAGTTCCTCTTCTGTAAAATGATGGCAAAATAGCGAACAGGTAGAAATATCAAATGATAGTGAACCGATGTTTTTATCAAAAATATTATGTTGGATGAATTGAATATTGGGATAATCTTTACAATAATCTTTCGCAAAATCAATCATAAAAGCGTTGGCATCTAGCCCCGTGAGTGTGGCTTTGATATTGTTTTTTTGAAACCATTTGGCAATAACTACCAAATTGTCGCCACCTCCAGCACCAATATCTAAAACCGTATAAGTTCGATTTTCGTCAAAAAAACCTTGCTTTTTCAGATTATTCAAACCTATTTTCAAAACAAGATTGCCGCCCAAATACCGATTGACTAACCGCAATTCATTGAGGTTTTGTTGCAAATCCGCCGAGCTCAACGTCAAATCGTCCATCAGTTCTTTTGTATAACTCCTTGATTGAAACATATTTTTGTTTAATAAATTATTGTGAGATGTTTTTGGCTTAGGTGGCCATCACACAACGCCATCATTCACCTTTTTCGAATTTTATATAATAAAATGTGAGCATAATGAAAATAAGGTTGGTTATCAAGAAAATAAGAAGAAAATCGAAATCGAAGTAAGGGTACAAAACAAATAATAAACCTCCAGAAACTAACATACCTACGAACCACAAGGTTTGTATCTTAATAAATTCGCATTTGATTAACGCCCCACAACCGTGACAATGCCATTGCGATAAACCGTAAGACAGCGCAAATCGACTCACAAATTTCACAAAAGGAATTTGATGACCACATTCAGGACAGGTGCGAGGCCCTGTATATTTTTCAACTTCATCTAGTATATCGTTGCTCATGATTTTTTATTGATGCCAACGTCTAAAGCAGTAATGACGGCAAAACGCTAGGACGATGTTTAGGATGTTCCATATAACGAAAATCTAAAGATAGCTAAAGCTCCTTATTAATACAATGGAACATACCGCAAAAAAAGCAAACACGCCAAATTATGCTGTAATTAGCGATTGTGCAAAATAATTGATGGCTCAGCCTTTATTTTAGTGCTTCATTCAAAATAAAATAAAACTTGAATGAAACTGTCTAATTTTAAAATCAATAATTCTAAACGAGCCAAAAATCAATAATTATCCCGAATAAATTCCAGAACTTTTGTCATTTCTACCTTCAAAGTAGAGCTACTGGTAATATAATTATTGTGCATAAATGAAAAAATCAACGTTCTGCCTGACTTCGTTTTTAGGTAGCCGCTCAGGCAATGTTTATTACTAAGCGTTCCCGTTTTGGCGTAAACGTAAGGCGTGTCCGTATCACTTTTATACCATCCTTTAATCGTTCCCGACTTGCCGCCAGCCGCAAATATTTCAAACAAACGAGCTTCTCCGAACTCATTTCGCATTTTATCCAACACATAAACCATACTGCGAGGCGTGAATAAATTGTATCGAGAAATACCCGAACCGTCTTTCCAAACCAATTCGTCGGGCGTATCTTCAAAAATCTCTTCTTTCAAATCTTGCATCAACCGCCTATCGTCAAACGCTTGATAACGCTGATACGAAATATTCAACAACAACTGTTCGGCGATAAAGTTATCGCTGGGTTGCATCATTTCAGCCACTACACGGTCGAGCGGCAGGCTATACACCGTTTTTACGCCTTTTTGCTTGGGCAATGCTGCCGAATATGGATAATTGCCAATGGGTTTTCCGATGGCATTTGCCAATAAATCAGAAGTGAGCGACGGGCTGGTTTTCATAGGAATAACCCTGCGAGCCGTTTTGGTTCGGTTTTTATTCTCAAAACGAAAAACATTCTGATGCTCATCTCGATAAATAGAACTCGTGACATCTGCCGCTTCTACTAAGAACTGATTAAAGTACAAAGGCGTAGCATTAGGGCGTTTTTCGCCTTTCTCAAATCGAAAGTAAACCATATTGCCGTATATCGGCAAATCATTGCGCTCGCTCATATAGGAATAATTGTAATCGTCCCACGACCAGCCATTGCCAAATCTCGCTCCTGCATCCTGTGCGGCATAAAACAATTTTTCTTTCCTATTTTTTAAAAATTGGACAACGGCATCGTTATTATCTAAGTCGGCATTGAGTAAGCTAGGGTCGCCCGTTCCCCAAAATATGAGCGTATCTTTTTTTATAAAATATTGAATAGCTGCCAACGAGTCGCCAAGTGTTTTGAGGGCAGCATAGCAAGTTAGTATTTTGGTATTGGAGGCTGGCGTAAAATACATATCGTAAAAGGCAGAATCTAGAAAAACGCCTTTTTGAGGGTCGAATAAGGCAAAACCTGTAAACGATTTCTTAAAAACTGGGTTAGTATCTATCTGGTAGATAGCCGTTTTAGTATTAGGTGCGGCAGGTTTATCCACCGTTAGTTGCGTGGTTTTGCAACTCCAAGCAAACAATAGAAAGCAGCAAAAGCCAAGTAATAATGAAGGTTTCATGCCTTTAGATTTTTGAATTGAGCGGATTTGTTTGCACCAAAATAAATAAAAAACGTAAAAAAAGGACGGGCAGCCGTTGAAAGAATAAACCGTAAAAAATGAAATGGACACTTGCAATCACTTTAGTATTTACCTTACAAGGGCTAGGAACTGCACAAAACCTCATCCCAAACCCAAGTTTCGAGCAGCGGCATTGCTGCCCGTCGGTGTATAGTATGTTTTATTGTGTAAAAGATTGGGCCGCTCCGACCAAAGGCACAACCGACCTTTATTCGGATTGTGAACTCAAACATTATACGCCTATCGTTCGCACGCCAACTAATTTTTTCGGACATCAAGCCACCGTAGAAGGTATTTCTTACGCTGGTTTGTATGCTTTTTACAATCGAGACTATCGAGAATATATGCTTACATGGCTAACGCAGCCGCTCGATTCGGGAAAGACTTATCACGTTAATATGTGGGTGAGTTTGGCGGATACGGCTGGTGTTGCAGTCAAATCATTTGGTGTAGCTTTTTTGGATACGGTATTTTTTAAGCCGCAGTTTACTCACCTCGAAGGCGTTGATTTTCAACCAATTTATAACTCGGATAGCTCTTTTTTAGTAAACAAAAAAGACTGGACGCTGCTGAGTTTGGATTATACGGCTAGGGGAGGAGAGAAGGCGTTTTTGTTTGGAAATTTTAAGAATAATGCCAATACAGACACTTTAATGCTGTCGGATACGAGCATTGCTGACTATGACAGGTATGATTCTTATTATTATATAGATGTGGTTTGCGTTGGCTTGCGCAATCCTGATGGCACTTGCGATTGCATTAATGGTGGAGAACCTGTCGTGATTTCTGATACCAACTATATTGACCTTGCAGAAATAGAACCAAACGAAGCGGAAGTACGTCGCCCAAAAGTAGGGGATATTGTGATTTTAAAGCATATTTATTTTGATTTTGATAAAGCCATGCTCAAACCTGCCTCCGAACCCGAACTCGAAAAACTCTACCAATTGTTGGTGCAATATGCTGATTTGAAGATTATTATCAACGGGCATACGGATAATAAAGGTAGCGACGAATACAATCTCCAACTCTCCGAAGCTCGTGCTTTAGCGGTTTATGCGTGGCTGATTCAGAAAGGAATTGATAGCGAAAGGTTGGATTTTAAAGGTTATGGCGAGTTGCGCCCCATCGCTACCAATAAAACGGATGAAGGGCGACACGAAAATCGGCGAGTAGAATTTGAAGTAGTGGAGGAGTAGAGATTCATTGTTTCGGGGCTTCATTGTTTCATTGCTGAGGATGCTAAGCCGAGTCTTTTTCCTTCAAAATTTTATTTTGCTTATCTATTGTAGTACCTTACCTTGTGTGATGCTATTTTGATTTTTAAATATAGTTATCAATGGAAATAGCTTTTTTAAATAAAAGAGTGGCAACTCCGAGCATATTTGTAGATAAAAAATATAGTATGTAAATGAAGGGCTTTAGTCCCTTTGTAACAGCAATTCCCGATAAGGAAATTCTATCGGTCCACATCTTTAGTGTGGGGATTAATGAAACTAAAGGATTTTCGGGTTTTAACCCAACATTACCTCAGTTTAGGGTTAAAACCCTGATTGTTAGATTTATACCCCGCACTGAAGATATGGGACAATGGATAAAGCCGTAGTCAGAATTGCTGCTTTTGTAAATCACCGTCAAATCTTGCTACAAATATCAACATGGCTAGGCCATTCTTATCTTAAATAAACTTATTTTACACGATACTAATTGTGCTAAAATATAGATAGTGTGGCGGCTCGGATAGCCGTACTACTTAACAAATAACGAAGCTATAAATCGATGAAAGGAAAAAAACTAAATATTTGGTCGAGTACTGCTTTAGTCACGGGGAACATGATAGGTTCAGGTATTTTTTTATTGCCTGCATCGTTGGCACTCTATGGAGGTATTAGCCTGTTAGGATGGTTGTTTTCGTCGGTTGGCGCAATAATGCTGGCATTGGTATTTGGCTATTTGAGCCGACATTCTTCCAATGCCAATGGTGGCCCTTATGCCTATACTCGCACGGGTTTGGGGAAATTTCCAGCTTTTTGGGTGGCATGGGGCTATTGGATTTCTATTTGGAGTACCAATGCGGCTATTACGGTGGCGTTAGTGGGTTATTTATCCGTGTTTTTTCCTGTTTTAAATGAAAATCCATTGGCGGCTATTATCACAGGTTTGACTTTTATTTGGCTAATGACGTGGATAAATACTCGCTCGATTAGCACCGTTGGATTGGTGCAAGTGGTGACGACTATTTTGAAAATCACGCCAATTGTACTGATTGGTTTTGTAGGCATTTTTTATATTCAAACAGACCATTTTTTCCCTTTCAACAATAGCGGCACGTCCGATTTTTCTGCCATTACCACCACTACTATGCTCACGCTTTTTGCGTTTTTAGGCATGGAGAGTGCCACGATACCAAGTGCAAGTGTCGAAAATCCGACTAGCACAATCCGCAAAGC
>CALOED010000011.1:0-5547 GCA_942492005.1 uncultured Saprospiraceae bacterium | reverse complement strand
CAAAGGATTTTCTGAGTCATTACCCTATTTATAAAGATTCGGGCGCACATTTGTACCTCGGCGTGCCTCAATACGTCACCGTTGCCATTTGGGAATTTGTCTATGGATTTAGCTTTATTGCAGTAGATTGTTTTTTAGAGGGTTTTTAGTAATCGGCTTAGCGTTCATTTTAGGCAAAGATGCCATACTCCCGATGGCGGCTACTTACGTTTTTTTGCATTTCGGCAAACCGATGGGCGAGGCCATTAGTTCGGGTTTTGGAGGTTATATTTTGGGCATCATTGCTTTGTATTCTGGCAATATTTGGGGCGGCGTGTTTGTCCATGTCGGCATTGCATGGCTGATGGAAGCGATGGCATGGATGCAAATTAGCGTCAAAGATTAAAAAATAGCCGATTTGCAAAACCTAAAAAGACTTTGCAAATCATCGAAAACCTACCATTCCAATACAATCTTTCCAAAATGTTGCCCCGACTCTTGATAACGAAAAGCATCTGCCAATTCGTCGAAACCAAAACTGCGGTCAATTACGGGCTTAAAACCCTTGATTTCAATAGCTCTCACCATTGCTTCTTGCGACAAACGGCAATCCACCGCAATACCCGACAGGCGAAGATGTTTGAAAAATAACTTTGGAAAAGTAATTTCTCCCTTTCTACCATTTCCCAAAATTCCAATAGAAATAATACTGCCGCCAATTTTAGCCGCTTCTATGGATTGATGCATCGTAGAACCGCCACCCACATCCAAAACGTGGTCAATTCCACCGCCAGACATTTTAAAAAGGGTTTTGCCCCATCGCTCGTCTTCCTTATAATTCACTACCGCACTTGCGCCCATTGCCTTTAGTCGTTCTGCTTTTGCATCCGAAGAAGTAGTTGCAAAGACCTTTGCGCCAGCCATCAAAGCCAGTTGAAGCCCAAAAATGGACATTCCGCCAGTGCCTTCTACGAGTACCGTATCGCCAGCTTTGATATTGCCAACTGAAACCAAGCCCCTCCACGCAGTAAGCGCAGCGCAAGGCAAGGTGGCCGCTTCGGCATAAGTATAACCTTTGGGAATAGCCGTGACCGCTTCGGCAGAAACGCAAGACTGCTCGGTGATAAAACCATCTACGGTTTCGCCTGAAATATGGCGAGTTTTATCCAAAGTAGGCGTGCCTTCTATCCAGTTCGGAAAAAACATAGACATCACCTTATCGCCCGTTTTCCATTTCGTTACGCCTTCGCCTACGCCAATGATTTCGCCTGCTCCGTCCGACATCGGAATGCGATTTTCGGGTACTCTAATGCCGCCAACTGCCACCAAATAATCGTGAAAATTCAAGGAAGTAGCGTGCCATTTTACCAATATTTCACCCGCTTTAGGTGTTGGGCTTTGGCGTTCTATGATTTTTAACTGCGTTAATCCACCGCCATTTGTAATGATTGATTTCATATTTTTTAGTGTTTTGCTTTTTAAGTGCCTGGACAGAATTATATATCCATGACCCATTGGATATAATTTTGTCTAACTACTTACTACGAATTACACGAATTTATGCTAATCGTAGTGGTTTGCGCAAATTTGTGGGGAGAAATTTGATAAAAAACAATATTAAACTTTTCTTTATTTTAATTAAAAAAAATGGAGTGCCAAATATATTGACACTCCATTTTGCTAAAAAGAATGATTTAACGAATTGTAGTATAAAACTACTCTTCTTCCTTGACCAACGCAATTCCCAACTCATCCAATTGTTCTTGAGCTACCAACGAAGGCGCATCAATCATCATATCCTTACCTTGATTATTTTTAGGAAAAGCAATAAAATCACGGATACTATCCGAACCATTCATCACCGAACACAGGCGGTCAAAGCCAAAAGCGATACCCCCGTGAGGCGGTGCGCCATATTCAAATGCGCCCATCAAGAAACCAAACTGCGATTCTGCTTCTTCGTCGGTAAAGCCTAAAAGTTTGAAATTTTTCTCTTGCAGTGTTCTGTCATGGATACGAATAGAGCCACCTCCGATTTCAACGCCATTTATCACCAAGTCGTAAGCGTCTGCTCGAAGCGACTTCATGGTTTCGTGGTCTCCGTTGAGCATTCTTTCCACATCGGCTTTTTTAGGCGACGTGAACGGATGGTGCATAGCATGAAAACGCTCGCTGTCTTCATCCCATTCCAGCAACGGAAAATCGACGACCCAAAGCGGATTGAATACCTCTGGATTGCGCAAACCCATTCTATTGCCCATTTCTAAGCGAAGTTCGTTCAATTGCTTACGGACTCTATCGGTTTCGCCCGATAAAATCAAAAGCATATCGCCTGGCTTTGCCAAAGAGCGGTCGAGCCATTCTTTCAGTTGGTCGTCGGAGTAGAATTTACCAATCGAAGATTTGATACTTCCGTCCTCATTCCACTTGATATACACCAAACCTTTTGCACCTATTTGAGGGCGTTTGACCCATTCGGTAAGTTTTTTGATGTCTTTGTTGGTGAAGTTGCTCGCTTGTCCTTCCGCATTGATACCTACTACCAGTTCCGCTTCGTCAAATACGCCAAAACCTTTTCCTTTTGCCAACGCATTCAATTCCGTGAATTGCATTCCAAAACGAGTATCGGGCTTATCAGAACCGTACAAACGCATGGCTTCGTCATAAGTCATACGAGGGAAATTGGGCAAATCAATACCTTTAGTGGATTTAAACAAATATTTGGTCAAAGCCTCAAAAGTATTCAAAATATCTTCTTGCGTCACGAATGACATTTCGCAGTCAATTTGAGTAAACTCTGGCTGACGGTCAGCACGCAAGTCTTCATCACGGAAACATTTTACAATTTGGAAATATTTATCCATCCCTGCCACCATCAAAATTTGCTTGAAGGTCTGCGGAGACTGCGGTAAAGCGTAAAAAGTGCCTTTATTCATACGAGAAGGTACTACGAAATCCCTTGCACCTTCGGGCGTACTTTTTATTAAAACGGGCGTTTCTACTTCTATGAAACCTTCGCCAGACAAATGCTTGCGGGTTTCGATAGCCAACTGACTTCTGAAAATCAAATTTTGCTGCACGGGACGACGACGAATATCCAAATAACGATATTTCATGCGTATATCATCGCCACCGTCGGTTTGGTCTTCTATGGTAAAAGGTGGTAATTTGGATGGATTTAAAATATCCAAATCCGTTACCATAACTTCGATATTTCCTGTTGGAATTTTATCATTTTTAGACTGACGCTCAATCACTTCGCCTTTTACTCGTATCACAAATTCACGTCCGAGAGTACGTGCTTTCGTAAATAATTCGTCGGAGGTTTGCTCTTCCGAGAATATCAATTGAGTAATACCGTAGCGGTCACGAAGGTCAATCCACATCATAAATCCTTTGTCACGCCCTTTCTGAACCCATCCGCTAAGCGTCACCGACTGCCCAACGTGTTCCATGCGCAATTCTCCGCAGTTGTGTGTCCTATACATTTTTTTTGAACTTTTTATATTTTGGTATTAGACAATATTCTGTTTTGTGTGCGCTGCACGCAAAATTACTCAAAACCAGTAGGTTACATTTTGTACCAAACTATTTTTTTAGAATAAAGTCTATTGGCTACCGAGACTTTCAATTCTTTTAATTTAAAAAAAGTTCTGCAAATGTAAGAAAAGAGCGAAAGGTTTCGGATTTTTTGATTTTGTTTCTTTGATAAGATGAACAAGAGCGATTGATTTTTTGTAATTTAGAGTTCAATTATCCTTTTTTTAAGAATAGAAATATGATAATTAACTCAAAATCCAATTCCTATTTTTCTAATCCATATCTTTGTAATTCTTTATAAAAAAATATTCAAACAATCATCAACGATGAAATTTATTGACTATAATCTTGCCCCCGAACTAATCAACGGTATTACAAAATTGGGCTTCAAACGTCCAACGGATATACAATATAAGTCCATCCCGTCTATTTTGAAAGGCGAGGATGTATTGGCAGTTGCCCAAACGGGAACAGGAAAAACGGCAGCTTTTGCCATTCCTATTATTCACCTATTGCACCAAAATAGGCTCAAAGAGCGACGCAGAGATGGCTTGAAATGTATCATCATAGTGTATACACATGAATTGGCAATTCAGATTACGAAGGTGATTAAAAAATTAGCGAACGAGACAAGAGTGAGAGTTTTAGGCATTTATGGTGGCGTGGACCAAGACCCACAGATTGCAAAACTTGCCGAACGAGTTGATATTGTAGTGGCTACGCCAGGGCGTTTGTTCGATTTGATGAGTCAAGGGCATTTGATAGTGCATCGAGTAGAAATGTTGGTACTCGATGAAGCTGACCAAATGCTGGATTTAGGATTTATTAAAGATATTGAAGACCTGACGAAACGATTGCCTAATAAGCGTCAGACGCTTTTCTTTTCGGCTACCATTAATCAAAAAATCAAAAAACTGGCGTATCAACTCATTCGCCAAAATGCGATTCGTATTCAAATTTCGCCGAAAGACCCGATTACGAAAAATATTGACCATGCCGTTGCTTTTGTAGAAATGGATGCGAAGCGTTTCTTTTTGGAGCGAATTGTTACTGAAAATCCGGATAGTAAAATCTTAGTTTTTGTAAGAACCAAAGTGCGGGCAGAACGGGTAAAGAAGGCAATGGAGCGGGCTAAAATCGAAACTATCACCATTCATAGCGATAAAGAACAGGCAGAGCGAGCGAAGATGATGCAGTATTTCAGAACCAGCAAAGTCAAAATTATGATTGCTACGGATATTACGGCACGGGGTATTGATATTCCTGATGTGGATATTGTAGTGAATTATGATTTGCCTGAAAAGGCGGAAAACTACGTTCACCGCATCGGGCGAACGGGACGAGCAAAGCGAAGAGGGCAGGCGATTAGTTTTTGTAGCGAAGGCGAACGTGAATATCTGAATGCCATTGAGGATTTTATCCATACGGAAGTGAAAATAATACCGATAGATAAAGAAGCGGAAAAGGAGGCAAAAATACTTTCTAATGCTAATGATAGACGTTTGGAAATGCTCATGCAAGAAATAGAAGAAAACGAAAAACGGTCACGTAAACGAAATAAACGGATGAAAAAGTAGGAAAAATCGGGGCAGATAAAAATCTGCTAAACATCCATCTTTTTGGGCGGAAGCGGAAACAGCTTTGACCTGATTTTCAATTCTTGGCGGTATTCGGGTTTTCTATCCACCATTTTTCGTTCTTGCATCGGAATGCTAATAAAATTGAAAAGAATTATCATAGCTGCCATCCCTGCAACGTGTGTCCATTCAATATCGCCATGAGAGGCTGCGCCAAAAATGCCCATTCCTACCCAAAATAAAATCTCCCCAAAATAATTGGGATGGCGAGAATATTTCCAAAGCCCAGTATTTAGGATTTCGGTGTGGTCTTTTCGCTTCATCCGAAATTCCAACAATTGTTCGTCGGCAATCCATTGAAATGCAATACCTGCCGCAGCTATCAAAAATGCGAGTACATCGAATATGCCAAAGGGAACGTGACCGTTGCGCAGCGCATCAAAAAGCGGCA
>CALOED010000010.1:0-6126 GCA_942492005.1 uncultured Saprospiraceae bacterium | reverse complement strand
AATGCTTTTGAAACGCCCGATTTTTTAAAAAACAGTATAGATATTATTGTTGGAAATCCACCCTGGGCGCACCAAAAAAAGTGACAAAGGAGGACAAGCATTAGCTCAACCTGCTTTAAAATGGTGTAAAGCAAATGAATTATCAGTTGGAGACCAAGAACGTTCCCAAACATTTATTTGGAAAGCATTAGATTTTCTAAAACCTAATGGAATAGTAGGAATGCTAGTTTCGGCAGGAATTTTATTTAAAAAGCAACAAAAAAGTAAAACGTTTCGCAAACAATGGCTAGAACTAATCACTTTACAAGAGGTCGTAAATTTCACTCATGTTAGACAAATCTTTTTTAGAAACTCTAGTGGCATTTCTCCTTTTATCGCTGTTTTTTTTAAAAACACGCCAAATAAAAACCCATATCATATTTTTCCATATTGGTCTGCAAAAAAAACTGCTATTGTCAATACTTTACAATCAGTCATTCTTAGCAAGACTGATTTGAATATGACTAATCAAGAAGAGGTTAAAAACAATGACTTCATTTGGAAAGTTAATTGGTGGGGCGGACACCGTGATATTGCGTTAATTCAACAGTTTTCATATAAAACAAAACTTTTAAATCTTTATGATGAAAATCTAAGTGGCAGAGGATTTCAAAAGGGAAATGAAAAAAATTTAAGTAACTGGTTACAAAACTATAAAGAATTTCCAACATCATACTTTAAAAAATATGGTGATTTAAATTTTGAAAAATTAATAAGCCCTCCTAATAAAGTAGAACATAGGGGAAAAAACAAAGACCTCTATGAAGGTACTCGTCTTTTTAATTAAAGAGGTATTACTGAAAAAATAGAACCTAAAGGGCAAATTATCAGTAGAGTCGAAAATAGAAAATTTAGTTTTAGAAATTCTATACATTGTATTAAACTAAAAGAAGACGAAGAATGGAGATATTATGCAATATTAGGCATCTTATGGTCTTCATTAGCTAAATATTACTTCTTTCTTACTTCAAGCAACTGGGGTTTATGGCATCATGAAGTCAAATTTAATGAAGTACTAGAATTACCTATCAGTTTTTCTTCTTATGAGGAAACCATTGATTTAATCAATATTGTTAATAAATTAAGAACTTATAACGAACCATCTTCGCCAGATTTATTTTCGCAAAATCTAACTAATATTCAAAACAAAAAACAACTAGAGTTAGAGTTAGATAATATTGTTTTTGATTTATATCAATTAAGTAATTCTCAAAGAGATTTAATTACTGATATGTGTGGAATTGGATTAAATCTTTTCTATGGAAATATAAAAAGCGAAGCTCTAAAACCTATTGCGCTTACAATGAAAAAACATGGCTTAATTCAAGATTTAAATTCAGAGTCTAGAGTTTTGGAGGGCTATTTATACGTTTTTTTAAAATATTGGAATAAAGAATTAGAACCTACTGGCGAATTTAGTTGGAAGGTTATAAGCCACAGAACTATGTTAGCTGTTATTTTTACAACTGAAAATAAAGGCGAATATGAATTTGAAGAAAATGAAACACTAACATGGCATAAGGTTTTAAAAAAATTAGAAACAGACTTATTAGTGCCTTATAATTCTAATCGAATTTATATTGATGGAATGGTAAGATTTTTAACAGATACTAATATTATTATTATTAAAAGAAATGAAAAGCGACTTTGGACAAGAAGTAAAGCTAGAGAAGATGCTGAAGCCTTACTTGTTCAAGCAATGCACCAAGAACAAATAGAAAACGAATGAAAAGACCTAGACCCTCTTTGCGCTCCATCGGATATTGGCAAAAGTTTGAGAATAGTATTTTAGCTACATTTAAGTTAGCCTTAGAAAAATTAGCGCAATGCGAAGAACTGCCTTTGAAAGAAGATAAAGTAAACAGAAAGCTAAGAGAATATGTTTTTGAAGCAATAACGGAACTGAATTTGCCAGATGAAGAAAGCAAATGGTCCGTAGTCTATGAAGCTAGTAATCAACCGAGTATCACTGATGAAGAACGTTCTAAGCGAGAAGATAAAAGACCAGATTTTCAATGTGCTATATTCGATAGACAGGAAAAAGAAACTATTCGAGGTCAAAAGTTTTTTGTAATTGAGTGTAAACGCTTAGGCACTCCACCTAGTTCTTCATGGGTTTTGAATAGGAATTATATTACAAATGGCGTTCAAAGGTTTATCAAAAAAGAATGGGCTTATGCAGCAGATTATTCTTCTGGAGCAATGATTGGCTATTTGCAGACTATGACATTGGAAACGGCTCACAAAGAAGTTGGTAATTATGCTAAAGATTATGCTGTTCCAAAACTTGAATTGCTCGAAAAAGACTGGTCTTTGGAAAAAACAAATCTTTTAAGTCATCAATTGAGAAGGTCAGAAGTAATTCCTGAAAATTTTAAACTCACGCATCTTTGGATAGATATTAGAAAACAAGAAGATTTAATCTATTAATAAATATCCTCCTAAATTAAAAGTAGAGATATTCTCCCTTTGGAAAGTCAGCGATAAATACAGCAGCGCATTGATGATTGATTTTTATAAATATTACTTTGAAACCGCTTCTTATACCAGCGCATTGCGTCAAGCGAAACTTAAAATGCTGGATAACCCGACAAGTGCGCAACCAAAATATTGGTCAGCGTTTGTGTTGATGGGAGAGTAAAATTGGGGATTTTTGACAATTACTGCACCACAAAGCGAGGAGGCAACTTCGATTCGTCTCTTCGCTAATGTTTCATTACCAGTTCTTTATAAATCCTATGATTTTATTTAAAACCATACAGTTTTCCAAAAAGATTAACAAAGCGTGGTATTATACTTTTATTTTGGACAAGCCCAAAATCTGTATGGTTTTAAAAATTATATTCCCAATACAAAGCAACTTCCAACTCAATTCTAGCACTACATCCGTAGCAGATAAATTTTTAGTATAAAAAAAACCATGAAAATTAAACAATTTAACTATTGCTTGGTCATCCTATTTCTATCTTTTTCCTTTGTGGGAATAGCTCAAAAAACAGCAGAAGACATCAACGTTAGCGGTAATTTTAAAGAGAAACCGATGAATATTGTCTTTGCGATTATGGAAGTAGATAATCGACTGAGGTTTCAATACAAGAAAAAAGATATTGAAGGATTGTCGTTTGAATACAATGGAAAAACGATTTCAGCAACGACTTATATTCCTGCCAAGCGAGAAGCAAGGCTTTCTACCAATTCGATTTTTGTCGCTCAAATCGTACAAGGGCAACCTCCAAGCGGCACGCCGCCCAAATCCGCCTCATCTGCTAAATCTGCGGTTCAATCGGCTAACTCTTGCGCCAAATCATTATCACAAAAAAACCTGACTTTTAACGCGCCAACCACACAACAATCCAATTAAAAAAACTAGATTCGCCAACACAGCAAAATTGTTAACCTGCCTGTCGGCAGACAGGTTCCTAATTCTTAATTAAAAACCATGCTAGTAGGCGAATTAAAATCAAAAGTAGATAGACTCTGGGACGAATTTTGGTCGGGCGGTGTATCGAATCCGCTCACCGTGATTGAACAAATCACTTACCTCATGTTTCTCAAAAGCCTTGACGATGCCCAAACCAAAAGAGAAGACGAATCCGCACTGCTCGGTACGGAAGTCAAAAACATCTTTGGCGAAAACGAACAACAATACCGTTGGAAAACCTTCAAACTCATCGGCGACCCCAACGAACAATTTCGCCTGATGCAGCAAGAAATATTTCCATTCTTGCAAGACCTATTCAGAGCCGAAGACCAAGACAACGAATCCGTCTTTTCGAAATACATGAAAGGCGCAACCTTTATGATTCCCAATGCTCGACTACTCACCCGAGTACTCGAAATGCTCGAAGACATTGACCGCTCCGATGCCGATACCAAAGGCGATATTTACGAATATTTGCTCAATAAACTCGCCTCGGCTGGCAAAAATGGACAATTCAGAACGCCACGCCACATCATCAAAATGATGGTAGAAATGATGCAGCCATCGCCCACCGACCGAGTGTGCGACCCGTCGGCAGGCACTTGTGGCTTCCTAGTCGCCACCAATGAATACATCCGAACCCATCACCGAAGCGCACTATACAATAAAGACACCAACAAACACTTTCACCACGAAATGTTCAACGGCATAGAATTCGATGCCACCATGCTCCGAATCGGTGCGATGAATCTCATCTTGCACGGCATAGATGCCCCCAATCTTCACGGCATCGACGCACTCAGCGCAGACAATCACATCACGGGAGCGTATGATTTGGTGCTTGCCAATCCGCCTTTCAAAGGCTCGCTCGATGCCGATAGCGTAGCGACTTCGCTCAAAGAAGCCGTCAAAACCAAAAAAACCGAACTCCTTTTCCTCGCTCTCATGCTGCGCCTACTCAAAACAGGCGGACGCTGTGCCGTCATCGTACCCGATGGCGTACTCTTCGGCTCATCCAAAGCCCATAAAGACATCCGAAAACTCCTCGTAGAAACACATCGCCTCGAATCCGTGATTTCTATGCCATCAGGCGTATTCAAGCCCTATGCTGGAGTCAGCACCGCCATTCTGATATTCACGAAGACGGGAACAGGCGGCACCGACAAAGTCTGGTTCTATGATATGAAGTCCGATGGCTACGAACTCAACGACAAGCGCACCGAACTCGGCACGACCGCCGAAGATGGCACTCGCACCCAAAGCCACACCGATAATAATATACCCGACATCCTCGCTCGATGGCACAATCTCGACGGCGAAACCAACCGAAAACGCACCGAACAATCCTTCTTTGTGCCGAAAAGCGAAATCAAAAAAAATGCCTATGACTTATCCATCAATCGCTATAAGGAAATCATATACGAAGCCATCGAGTACGATGCGCCCGATGTGATTTTGGATAATATTAAAAAACTAGATAGCGAAAGAGCGGATTTAATACGTAAACTTGAAAAATTGATGGAAGTATGAAGTGGGAAATGGTGAAATTAGGGGAAGTAGTAAAAATTACTTCTGGATTTGCTTTTAAATCAAAACTCTTTAATGATACAAAAGGATTACCTATAATAAGAATTAGAGATGTTAATAGAGGTTATTCTACAACTTTTTTATAGTGGAGATTATCAAGATGAATATCTTATAGACAAAGATGATTTATTAATAACTATGGATGGCGAGTTCAAAATAAAGAAATGGAATAGTCATAAGGCTTTACTAAATCAACGAGTATGT
Source organism: uncultured Saprospiraceae bacterium (assembly GCA_942492005.1). Taxonomy (GTDB): domain Bacteria; phylum Bacteroidota; class Bacteroidia; order Chitinophagales; family Saprospiraceae; genus CAKZLL01. The sequence goes on along the minus strand of CALOED010000010.1, from coordinate 875 downwards.
AAAATACAAAGTAGTTCTTTAAAATTGAGCAATAAGTATTTGTACTATTTTTTGCCTTTACAACTAAAAGCAATTGAAAATAGAACCTCTTTTGTAACAGTTAAACATTTATCTGTCAAAAAAATCAAGGAAATAAAAATCCCCCTTCCTCCGCTAAGCACGCAAAAACACATCGCCGAAGTCTTAGACGCAGCGGATGCCTTACGACAGCGAGATGCGGCATTATTATCGGCTTATGATGATTTGCTGGAAAGTGTGTTTTTGGAGATGTTTGGGGATGTGGTGAATAATGAGAAGGGCTGGGACAACTATAGATTTGGAGATATTACAATTTCTAGATTAGGTAAAACGCACGATAAGAAGAAAAAGCAAACAGGATTAGAACAAAGATACTATTTAGGTAATGCTAATGTTTTATGGCATAAATTCAATTTTGCTAATTTAAAACAAATGGATTTTAATGAAACGGAAAGACAAACATTTAGCATAGAGTATGGTGATTTACTAATTTGTGAAGGAGGAGAGGTTGGAAGATGTGCAATATGGGAAAATGAAATTACTGAATGTTATTTTCAGAAAGCAATTCATAGAGTTAGAGTAAATAAAAAATAGGTTAAATGTATATTACTTGTCCTATCTAATCTATTTTTATTCAAATAATGGAGGTTTTAGAAAATTAGTTTCAACTTCAACAATTGCTCATTTAACAGGAATAAAATTAAAAAAATTAAAAATCCCCGTTCCACCGCTCACCCTCCAAACCAAATTTGCAGGAATTGTACAAAACATAGAGCGACAAAAAGAGCGCGTACGAGCGCAGCAATCGGAGAGTGAAGCGTTATTTGGGGCATTGATGCAGGCGTATTTTAATTAGG
>CALOED010000009.1:0-3070 GCA_942492005.1 uncultured Saprospiraceae bacterium | reverse complement strand
ATTGATGTGTCGATGTGTCGGTAAAGTGATTATTGCTTTTTTTTGAAAACGATGTCAATTGTGTTAAAACGTGGATAGTGAGACGACTCGGACAGCCGTGCTACTTTAGGAGTTTCTTAAAAGGAGGAATTGGATTTAGGTGCTTTGGTAATATTTGATTTTACTAAAAACGCAGGATAAAATCTCCGCAATTATCGAGATTTTATCCTGCGTTTGGTTCTGTATGATTTGGGTTGGTTGGAATAGAGGAATATTGGCAGGTGATAGTGCAGATAAATAGCGGTAACTCATTTTTTCAATATTCCTTTTTTACCAATCCAAATCATACAAAGGCGAATAACTGGTGAAGCTGGCAACTATCTGCTCCAACATTTTTAAGTTTTGACTATCAAGCATTTACAATCAATCAATCCAACAATCCAACAATCCAACAATCCAACAATCCAACAATCCAACAATCCAACAATCCAACAATCACTTAGGTTTTCCATTAACAAAAGTCACGATAAAAGCATCTTTAAATCCTTTTCCTTGCACGTATTCCAAAAATTTATTGGCATCTGCGATGGTAGAAGCACTGCCTGTGTAGTACCTGAACCAGCCGTCATGCTCCAGCACCAAAACGTCAGTGAATAGTTTTGGGCTGATGTTGTAATAATTTTTTGCCGACTGAAACTGAATTTTATAAACGCTTTTAGGAGCGTCAGGGTTGGCAGCCTCGTCGCCTTTAGCTGTAAATTCCTCATTGATGTCTTTGATGCGTTTCTTTTTGGTTATAAAAGCATCATTGAAACCTGCCGCTTTGACTCTTGTCAATAGGACTTTAGCCGTTTCTACGCTATTCGCCGAACCCGTATAGTAGCGATACCAGCCGTTTTCGGTCGCTTCTATCTCTATTTCACCTAAGTAACTGTATTTTGATTTCGGGTACAAATTTCTCGATGCTTGAAACTGAATCATATATTGACTCAAAGTAGTATCTGTTGGGTTTTGCTGCAAAGAAGGTGATGGGCTTGGGTACGAATAGGGCTTTGGCTTCTCTTCGGGTACTGGATTTTTCTTTGGTTTAAACAAGGCTCTCGGCTGCTGCTGCCCCTTCACTTCTCCCGACTTTATAGCACTTCCTCCTTTTTCACTACTTACTTTAGGGTTGTAAGTGCGTACTTTTTGGAATTTCGGCTTCGTTGTGTCAGGAGATGCAATCTGTTCCATTTTGGTGTTGGCAGGCTGAATTCTATGCACGGGCATAGATAAATAATATTCTACTACTCTTGCGGAACTGCCTTTTAATTGGTTTTGAGAACTTCCTAACTTTCTACCTACGACGTAGTTGAATGGTAAATAACCACGCTGAACTCTAGAGTTATTAGTTCCTACTTCCGATGTTTTTTCTTTTTGTTGGATAGCACCCCATGTTATTTTGCGCTCTTTGCTATCGAATTTGCTCAAATGCAATCGAGTGGTTTTGGCAAAAGAATCCATTTTTTTTCTATCCGTAGCAGATAGTTTTAAGGGGTTGTATTCGGCATTTTCGACCGCTGAAATCGGCAAAGCATAGTACGTCGTTTTGCCACCTTTGCGCTCAATGTATCGCCAAATTGGAATAAAAGCATGGTCGCCTAACGTGAGTTGGTTTTTTTCATCTTTGCGCAATTCTATTTCAAACATAATACCGCCATCGGTGTTTTTCTTTTGCTGATTTGAAATAAAATTTCCCATAGAATAGACGGTTACTTGCTTCTTCAAGCTGCCATCTGCTTGCGGTTCGTAAGATTCCTTTATGGGTTGCACAACGTGCGGATGTGCGCCTATCACTAGGTCTGCGCCCCATTTGAAGATATCTTTGGCCAACTGTTGCTGCACGGGACTTTCGTTGAGTTGATACTCCAAACCCCAGTGCATCACCACAATGATAGCATCGGGTTTCATTGCTTTTGCTGCATCTATATCATTTTTGATAAGGTCTTCATCTATAAGGTTTACTACGGCAGGCGGAGGCGTAGGAAGCCCGTTGGTATCGTAAGTATAATTCAAAAATGCCAACTTAAACCCATTTTTATACACAATCAATGGGTAAAGTGCTTGGCGTTCTTTTTCGTTTTTGAATGTGCCAGTCTGGTGAATGTTGAGGTTGCGCAATACATCAATAGTGTGAGTAATGCCTTCCAGACGACCATCATTGGAGTGATTATTAGAAGTGACAATCACATCAAATCCCGCATTTTTAACCGCATCACCCAGTGCGTCAGGGCTTCTAAACATCGGATAGCCACGGTAAGGCGGCTTGCCAGGCAGGGTTACTTCTAAGTTGCCAATTGCCAAATCAGCATCTTCAATAATAGGCTTGACGTACTTGAAGCACGGGTTGTAATTGTAGGTTTTGGTGGTGGCATCATAAGCCGATTTGACCTGCGGGCCATGCCCCATGATGTCTCCTACAAACAAGAGTTTGATGCTTTTTGAAGCGTTGGCTTTGGGTTGTGATTGAGCAACCATCGCCGAGCTAATGAAGGCAATTGCCATCAGAACGACACGAAAGTGATACATGATTTTATTGTTTTTAGCTGCGTTAGTGAAACTAATACAAGCACCATAAATGAGTTGTGGTTGATAACTCTGACGCTTATATTGGATAAAGTAAAACGCTAGAAATTCTAACTGGACTTACTTTATCAGAATTTGAATCATAAAGTGGTCGGAATAGTTAATTGTGAATAAATAGAGTGGGTGTGTAGTATTTCTAGTTTTTGATTATAAAATCAAATGCAGAAAAACTGTATAAATATAATTATTCGCTTCGTACAATACTAATGGCTAAAGTAAAGGATAATTCTTTATTTTAGCAAAATATAGGTAGGATTATGACTTAATTTTTATATTTTTTATCTATTTATATAATCTTTTTTGTTGTTTTAAGCGTAGTTTAGATGTATAATATTAGGTTCTATTTATTTAAGGTTTTCGAGGATATTGGCTAGAACGAAAAAGGAACTCGTTGCTGACAAGTTCCTTTTCTTAAAATCCTTTTTCGCTACGTTTTGCGCTAAACTGCGGCAACCTTTGTATTAAA
>CALOED010000008.1:0-1813 GCA_942492005.1 uncultured Saprospiraceae bacterium | reverse complement strand
TTATGTTTAAATCGTTCTACAATTATTTAATATTTAGCCACCTATTATTATTTTAGCCTAATGAGAATAAAATATGAGTTAGCCATTTTTTTCTATTTTGTATGTATTGTTGGTTTACTATGTAGCCGCACTTTACTGACCATATCCATGGTGGGCTTTGTGGCAGTAGCTTTATTTGATGTAAAAATCCGCCCTTTTCGGTTGGGCATCAATCCCGATTTGGTAAAAAATATAAAGCGACTCTTCAAACGCCCAGACTATTTGGCACTCATTGGTATTTTCCTATTGGTGGTAGTGAGTTTTTGGAACTCGGATTCTACCAAAGATTTAATGACAGATATCCGCATCAAATTGCCTTTTCTCTTGTTGCCGTTGGCATTTATTCAGTTTCCCAAACTTTCCTCACGCCAACTTGCCCATGTTTTATATCTTTTTTTGATTTGCACATCGTTGGCGTGTTTAGGCGTTGGTATCAATTATTTATTAGATTATAAATACATTACAAATAGTATCAATTTAGGCAAATCCGTTCCCGTTCCAATCCATCATATTCGTTTTAGTTTGTTGGTAGCCTTCTCTGTGGCGGTTGGGTTGTGGCTGATTTTTCTTCGCCATAGCTGGAAATACACTTGGGAAAAACGCTTGATTATAGCACTGACGGCATTCGTGTTTTTTATGCAGCACGTTTTGAGCGTTCGGAGCGGTCTCGTCGTGATGTATGCTGCTATTGGCGTTATGGCGATTTATTATATTTTTCATACCAAAAAAATGTGGCTATTTGCTGTAATTCTTCCTTTGATGGCCATTGTTCCGCTGATAGCTGTGCAGACTATCCCGACGCTAAAAAATAAAATTGGCTATTTACTTTATGATTTAGATATGTTTAGCCAAGGCAATAGAGCAGGATTTTCGGATGGTCAGCGGTTTATTTCGTGGTATATAGGCGCAGAAGTAATACAAGAAAACCCCGTTTTCGGGACAGGCATTGGCGACTTGAAAGGCGAATTGACAAAAAAATACGCTGCTAATTATCCCGACTTAGAAGCCAAATTACCACACAATCAATTTTTATTGCAGGCTTCGAGTATGGGCATTACAGGGCTAGTTGCATTTTTAATCCTGTATTTTATCCCGTTATTCTACCGTCGAAATTACCGATTTGTACTTTTTGCAAGTTTTTATACCATTATCACATTGTCTTTTTTATTTGAAAATACTTTTTCTACGGCATTCGGCGTAGGTATTTTTATTTTCTTTGTTTTATTATTAATGAAAAGAGACGTAGGTAATCAGTTTTAATCATTACAGTTCTTCAACAAAACGTCATTACCCATCGTTTTCCCTTCTTTTTTATACAACAAAAAGTAAATGCCATTTTCTAAATTTACAACATTTAGAGGCAAGCCACGATATGAATATGTTTTCAAATGTTGCCCCAAATTATTATATATCCATACTTCAAAATCATTGATTTTGCTATCTATCAGCAGCATTTCGCACACAGGATTTGGAAAAATATTAAAATGATATTTTGTTTCCAAATGCTTTGTTTTTGAAATCAATCCACAATAATTTCCTTCAAATTGATGATTGTAATGAATATCAATATAGTCAATGAGGCTTATCGTCAGGCTATCCGCAAAGGCTTTTCGGAGCGCAGCATCAAAACGAATCGCCTGATTGCATTCCATTTGTATGCCGTCAATAGTGCCTCCATTGAGCGAACTATGCCGTTGAGTATTGTATCCGCCTGTAAAATATGGCTCGCTGCTCAAAGGGTAAGGAATCGCAGTACTCGGCACACAAGGAAAGT
>CALOED010000007.1:0-15536 GCA_942492005.1 uncultured Saprospiraceae bacterium | reverse complement strand
GACCATTAAAGCTAATTCTGGTAAAATCGCCTTGTTAATATCTGTTGGAAAATTCGCCAATGTTTCTATCAGATGATTGACAATATTCTTAACGCCTTCATTTTCTATCTTAATCAAATCTGGGTGTTCTGATAAAATAGTAGCTGAAATGCGTGTCGCTGCATTGATGGAGTTTTGTAATAATTCTTGTAATGTTGCACCCGATTTGAGTTTTTCGGTTATCGTTTTTATATCAAATGGCTGCCCATCGGTGAGGGCTTGTATTTCGCTATCCAAAAACTCTTTGGTCAAATTGATAACGGAAGCAGATGCGCCTTCTTTCGCAATTCTAATCAACACGGCATTTACCATCATGTCAAGGGCTTGACCGCTTGCCAACGCCCATTTCGTTTTAGCATTTGCTTTTTCGCCAAACGCCAAATCCAAAACCATATCAATACCAATATTAAGTAATTGCTGTTCTTTGCCATTTATATTTAGCTTATCCAATAAATCTTGGCGCATGGTTACGGCATTAATTGCCGATTTTACAATGCTCATTTTCGTTGCAGCACTCATGTTGCCCACCGAAACGCCTTGCAGTGACTTAAATACTGCTGCCAATACATCTTGAAGAACTGGGCTGGTATCTGCACTTTTAGTTAAAATCCAATCGGGTTTGCTTACCACTTCTTGAAGTACGCCATCGACTAATAGCACCACGTTCGACTTCGTAAAAATCGGTTTCCAGGGCTGCCCTGCCTCTTGCGGCACGGCAGATTGAAGCGTATTGATAACGATGGTTGTTGCTTTTATCAATAGGTTGTTTTCAGGCTTCGACGGGTCTCCTTGATAGATAAGTTGAAGGTTGCCAGCCGTTTGCGTCAAAATCAAAGAAGCTAAATCTGGCAACATATCCATGCCTAGCTGATTGGGATAGTTGGCCAGTTCGCTGACTAATGCGGTTAAAATATTTTTCACACCTTCGTTATCCACATCGTACCATTCGGGATGCTCTGCCAATACTTTAAAACTGGCTTTGGTGACTTTATCCAAAGTATCTTTTGTGAATACATTTTTAAGGCTTACTTGCACGCCATTTCCCGCATCTATATCTTGCATGATGCTACTGAGGAGGCTGTTTCCTACGCCCGTAACCATTTCAGAAGAGCCGCTTCCTGTTCCCAAAAACTTACTTGGATTGTCCAAAACCGTTTCGCCTGCGGTAGTCAGCACGCTTTTAAAAATGACTTGCCCCCATTGCTTGGCTTGTTCTTGTTTTAAAAGATTGCCTGCTCCGTCGGTTTTTATATAATTGGTAACATCTAAAATTACACCTTTGGCAATGCTTTTTAATAATAGGTTGGCGTTTTTATCGTCGCTCAAAAGGCTAGTGCCAGCGTCTAGGGTATCCAACGTAGCTACCATCATTCGAGTAGCGATATCGTCGAGTTTTCCTTCCGCAAAATCTACTTCATCTATTGCGTCAAGAAATGACATCAGTATTTTACCTTTTGGCGAATTGGGATTAATTGCAGTAGAGTAATTTTTAAAATAATCAACACCGATTTCTATTAAAGAACCGCATATTCTTTGTAAAGGAGATGTTGGGCTACTTTCCCACTGCTTGACATCAGCGAGTGCATATAGATTTTCGGAAGAAAGACCTTGTGCATTTCCAACTATAACACGTTTTTCGCTAAAATTTCTTCGCTTAATGTATTCTCCAACTATTCTAGTTTCTTCTGCTTTTGTTAATGGGTTATTTTCATCAATAAACTCTGCTCGATTGACCAGTTTTATTAACTCTTCGTTGTTGGCAATCGTTTTTCCGCCTTCTCTAGTGAGCCATCTCACCGCACTTTCTATCGTGATTTTGGCTCTAAATTTAGGACTGAGCAAATGAAAACTTTGATTCTTGATTTCGTCTATTTGAGCCTGTCTGATTTGACCTTCTAAGCGAACTCCAGCTTGAATCGCAAAAAGTATGGCTTGCGAATTTAGTGACATAAGTAGTTGGTTTTGATAATAAGCTCTTGTATAAGTAAGCACTTAGAAGTAACTTATCATTTTAATTTGGTGAAGTGATTTGGATTTGAAGATAGGTGATTTTTTAGAGGTTCTGAAAAGAAGTTGTAGATATTTTATTTCTACATATAAAGTCCTGCTACTGAAACGAAAAGGCTAACGTCGTTTTGACACTAGCCTTTCTATATTTTATTTGCCTTATTTCGCTGACTGCTGCCAATGAGGCATTGTTTTTAAAACCTATTATTAAAACAAAAAACGTCCTCAAAACTGATACGCTAGAAATGCAATTACTGAACGCCCTAAAATTGGTCTTGCCATTCTCAATTCGTTGCCTGTTGTATTTTCTATCACACGAGGATTTCCCTCTGTCAGCCCGATGGAATTTGTGAGATTTTGAGCGTGTATGAGAATGCTATATGATTTGTACTTGTAGCTGATTCCTGCGTTGAACGACATAAATCGTGGTAAGATATCAATATTGATTTCATCGCTAAAACGTTGTCCGATGTAAGATGCCGTTCCAAAAATTTTCACGCCTTTGAACTCATAAGTTGGTCGGAATACGAAATAAAGGTTGGGGATTCGCTTCACATCACTGCCATTTACTCGATAGCGAACGTCAAATTCTTCTTCTCGTTTTACGATGTAAGTTGCTTTTTGGACAGTGGCCGTCAAATTGAGGCTGAGTCCTTTTACGATTTTCGCAATGGCTTCCAATTCGCCGCCATAAGATAATCCATCTCTCGTTCGGGCAGGTATTAGTTCGCCTTCATTATCCAAAGAAGCCTCTACCGTGACTTGATTGGAGATGTAACTATAAAAACCTGTAAACAGAAAGGCGTAATTTTGGGAGGTGTATTTATATCCCAATTCTGACTGAAATACTCGTTCGACTAATCCGCCATCTACCTGTCCGCTTTTCCAATTGTCAAAGTCTGGCATTCTAAAACCATCGCTTACTCGAACGTAGGTAGAAGCGTTTTGAGAAAAAGAATGATTGAAACCAATTGTCCAGGCATAAGAACTTTTGTTAATACTATAAGCCGCAAAAGTGCTATCTCCGTACCTGACCGCTTCTAGCACGGTGTTTTCGTTACTCTCTGGATTGAGGTCATATACTTTTGTGTTTTCTACAATGCCGTTGGCAAAAAGGGTTTCGTAGCGAAATCCGCCATCAATTGAAGTCGTTTTAGAAAGAAAAAACTTGCCATCTATGTAACCCGCCAACACAGAAGCGTTGCCATTTCCGTTCAGATAAGTATCCAATGACTGATAGGTGGTAAATCCATTATGCGTCACCTCTTGTGCCACATCTCCTTGAGGCGTTAGAAAAGCAACATCTAAGGCACTCGGTTGGTCGCTTTTTACTTCTAAAAGTATGCTGCCCCAGTCTCTATTCGTTCGGTTGCTAAAACTACTAAAGTAGATATTTCCCGTGACTTGGTATTTTTCGGTTTCCTTTTTGACTTCAAAGCTATTGATAAAGTTTTGCAACATATTCTGCGTTGCCCACCAACCTGCTTCTACGACCAAACCGTTATTATTAGCATTAAAAAAATCAAAACCATCTCCAGTATTCGCATAAGTGATTTTAGGAATATAACCCGAAACATTTTCGAATTTTTCTAAAAAATCATTCGATGAGCGAGGCGTGAATATCGAAACAATGGCATTACTGGATTTATCTATAATTGAAAAGCGGTTTTTGTTAATAATATGCCAACCATTCCCAATATCAAATTTAATGTGTGTACCAATGTAGCCTAAGTGTGTGTGCATACCATCCGAAAGGTCAAAATCTTTGCTGCCGTAGGGCGTTGGGAACGTAATATTTTCGATATTAGAAGAAGCTAGCGTCCCATAATTAGGGTCAAAATTTTCGATTGCGGTGGGCTTTTGGGTATTTTGTAAAGGAATGGGCAAGTAATAAATATTTCTATCATTGAGGTATTTTCCGCTAATTCGGATGTAGCCATTATTAAAAACTTTGGTGACATTTCCTTTGATTTGTCCGCCATTATTGGCTATAAACCCCGGTTTTCGGATGCCATTATCAATTCTGTAATACCCACCGACGTGGTAACGTATCGTTTTTTCGAGTGGGCCGCCTATGTCTGCTTCAAGGCGCAACTGACCAAAATCTGCCGTTTGCAGTTTGAATTGCCCTGATGTTTTGCTTCCGCCCGTTTTTGAAATAAAATTAATAATACCTCCTGGCGCATTTCCTGCAAAAATACTTGCCGAACCGCCTCGCATCCCTTCTATGAAGCGAGTAGTGCCATCTATTCTATAAAAATGATCAGGCGACACCCATTCCAAATCTCCGGCTTCGTATATCGGCAATCCGTCTTCATGCAGTGCTACATATTTGTAATTGCCTTCGGATGGCATTCCTCGCGAGAATAAGTTGTTGGACACTTCGCCTGCGGAGGCTTCTACATAAAAGCCCGGAATATTCTGAAAAGCATCTGCCGTAGAGCGAGGAGATATTTTATTGATGTCATCTTGATTGATGGTAGTCACAGCTACGCCCGATTCCAGATTGACAATTGGCTGGTTCACGCCCGTGATTACAACCGTTTTGAGGGATAACAAATCGGGGACAAGTCTAAAATTTTGGCTATGGTTGCGGCGGCTATAAGTCACCCTAAAATCTAATGTATCTTTGATATATCCCAAAAAAGAAACTTCAACCATTTGTTTGCCTGCTTTGATTTTGTCTAGTCGAAACTCCCCTTTAGCATTGGTAGTAGTGCCGATGGTAGTGCCGAGCAGCACGATGTTTACGCCTTGCATTACGCCGCCTGTTTCATCTACTACTTTGCCCCAAACGGCTCCTTTTACTTCTTTCGCACGGGCGTTTCCCATGATTTCTGCATTATCTTTTTTGAGTATAATGTAGGTTTGCGTGTGAATTTTTTTCCACATCAGGTGGTGCGCCGCAGTGATTTCGTTGAGGATGTGTTCTATACTGCCATCGTATATTTTATACTTATCTACCAATATGTCTTTGGCAATATCGCTTTTATAAAGAATCGAAATATCGTAATGCTGCTCTAATTGGTATAAAAAGTCTTTGAGCGGAATCTTCTCCGATTGGGCAAAAGAGGTAGAGGGCATCAGCAAAAAGCTGATACTTATTAAGGTAAAAAAGCGAATAAATTTTAAATAGCTCATGCCCGTTTTTGTGCTAATTTGGTTTTTAGCTACACTAATTTAAGCATTGTGTAGCTAAATCCAAATGATTAACACTTACTTAACGAACTTGAGCGTTTTTTCGCTTACTTCTTTGACTTGAATATTATAAAGAGATTCTATTGAAGCCTTTAAAACTTCAATATTTTCGAGTGGTAGTGTCCCATTTATACCTTCAAACTCATCGGGGTTTATGGTTTCTTTATCATAAACCACATCGTATCCGTAAGAGTCTTTCAGTATATTTATCAACTCTTCAAAAGATATATTTTCCAAATAAATTTTCTTGTTCACCCAACTCGTTTTGCGTTCGGCGTTTACATTCGTAAGAATATATTGTTTGCCTTTCAAGCGCAAATACTGATTAGGTTTCATCTCTAATTCATCCGCAACCGTCTTTTTTCCGTTTGCAATAATGGTTTGAGACGAAGGGAAATACACTTTTATTTTTCCTTCTTTTAAGATGACACTTGCCTTGTCTTTTCGTGCCAATACATCGAATTGAGTGCCTATCACTTCTACGGTAAAGTATTCGGTTTTTACTTCAAATTCGGTTTTAGAATCCAACGATTGTACCTCGAAGAAGGCTTGCCCTTTGAGATTGACGGTTCTTTTTTGGCCTTCTTTCCATGTTTCTTCAAATGCTAATTCCGAGTTGGCATTTAGGCGAATAGCCGAGGCATCGGATAGCGAAAACGATGATTGCTCTCCAAAATCCGTGTTTTTAACAATCGTTTTCGCATTCTTTTTAGTAAAAAGAAAAAAGGCAGAAGAAGAAATTAACAGAAAAACAATAGCCGCAGCTACTCTACTTATCCACACACGGCGGCTGATAGCTACCACAGGCGTAGCAATATTTTCTTCTAATTGTTCCCAAGCTAAATTTATATCAGCGGCAGGTAATGATTCTTTTTTGAATTGAAAATGACTTACAAAAGTGGCAGCCTTTTCTATGAGCGACTTATCTTCTGATTGACTTAGAGATTGCCAATATTCATTATTTGACGCTCGCCCACTCAACACCCAGTCTTTGAAACTGGAGTCTTCCACTAATCCCTCAAAAGTCATTGGTTCTAATCTCTTCATATTTTTATACAAAAGTCTGGCAAAAGTGCAGTATTAATAGTAATTGTGTTTTTAAATTTAGGCTAACTACGCCTTACTTATGTTTTTTTCGTTTTAAGATAATTCAAAAATAAAACATCAATTTTCAATAAAAATAATTAACAAGCAATCAAATTTTATTTTCAATAGTCATTTGTCATTTATCCATAACTCAAAGAGGTAGTTACTTTATCTTTTCATCTTAGAGTTGAAAAAACAAAATTTGTACCTTATTTTTTTAAGATTATAGTTAAATCAACGTGTTTTTTTTCAAATTAGTTACAATTCTTATATTTTTTTTAAAAACCATACAAAGTATAGTGTGTCAAGTTACAAACTTGATAAATATAAAATTGAAGACTGTGTCCATAGCCGGCCGTCAGGCTAAGCGTTAAACATCTGTTTATTTGTTTTGAAAGGGCGTGAGCCTAAAATCGGAGTTCATGCCCACGCTCTTTCAGCGCTAAATTAATATTTGTTCCCCTTACAGGGCTTTTAAGGCTATTTTGCCCTTTAGTCTGACGGATATAGACGGTGGTTTTTAATTCCTTATTTAAGTTGCATGGTTTCAAATATTTTTTTAAGAATAATTAGGTCTGTCTTGTTGTTTTTTTTTAGGATAATCAAAAAGCATCCCTCAATACCTTTAGTGCCTTGTGCATACTATTTCGTACACTTTGGTATTTCAATCCTGTAATTTCTGCGATGTCTTTGTAATCCAAGTTGTTATAAAATTTCAAATAGATAATTTCTTTCTGGGTTTTATTCAAATCTTCGAGTATTGTTTTGAGTTTTTTTATATCAATCTCTAGCTTTTCGCCTTGTATAATGAGTTCCTCTATGGATAGTTCAAAATTAATTTCTTGCGTATTGCTATTTATTTCTATGGTGATATTTTTGCGTGATTTAGTAACGGTTTTGAGTAACTTTCGACGGAAAGATTTAATCAGATAGGCTTTGATGTGATTGATTTCGCCTAGGTTTCGGCGGCGTTCCCACAATTCGGTGAATAGGTTTTGCAAATCATCTTTGACCAAATCTTCGTTGCCTACCAGTTTGATACCATAATAGTACAAATCCGTGTAGTACGATTTGAAGATTTGTGAAAATGCTTGTTTGTCTCCTTTTTTGAAGGATTTCCACAATAGCCTGTTAGCGTCAGTTATGTTATTTTCTTTTGCCAAAATTGGTTTTACTGGTTGTTCGTTTTTTCTTTTATAAATAGAATTTATTCATAATAACAAATTATTTTCATCACTCTTTGCTTTTTTCTATAATTATAGAAGAGAAGAGCGACTTCTTTTGTTTTCATAAATCAATGGCTAATTGAACCTCTAAACGTTAAGAACCCACCATTCTATATTTCATAAAAACTTGGTTTTCTTTAGAACGTTTACAACATACGAATTAAGTATTTTTCTTCCCTTTTTTAAAAAAAAATGTGTCCCACGTCCGTCTAAATAAACGAAACTACGCCTTAACTAATGGAATAAATCTAGCTCAAAACAGGCAAGTTCAGCCCTATGATTAGACTTTCTGAAAAGTAAAAAAGGCAAAATAATCCCCCTTCGCAAAAAGATGCCTAAAATACAATTGTTCTTTATCTTTTATAAAAAAGTAAAAAATGATTTGCTTTATTGTTTTATTAATCGTATTATTGCGATTAATGAATAGCTTTAAAAATTTAAACATCCAAAGGTAAAGCATGGGAGTTACAAAAACTAAATTATTTTCAGCCGAGCAAAATCGGATAGCAGAACTTGGAAAAGCATTTTCGCATCCTGCGAGAATTGCTATTATCCAGTATTTGCTCCAAACGAATGCTTGTGTTTGTGGTGACTTGGTAGAAGTATTGCCTTTGTCACAATCCACCGTTTCGCAACACCTGAAAGAGCTCAAACGGGTAGGCATTCTCAAAGGAAACGTAGAAGGTACTAGCGTATGCTATTGCATCAATGAAACAACATGGGCAGAAGTTCAACAGACTTTTAATCAAATTTTCAAATCATTCAAGGGCGGTTGCTGCTGAGTGATTTTATAAAAAAAATAGATAGAGACATTTTTTAATGTCTTTTATTTTTATACAAATCATCGCAATATTGCGATTAATATATTTTTAATAAAAAAAATAAATTTATGAAAACGGATAAATTTTTAAATCTTTTAGAAACAAACGATGCTAAAGAATTGATATTTGAATATGAAACAGGCGAATACGTGCCTGCGGCTTACCACATCACGGAAATTAAAAACGTGAGTATTGAGTCGGTAGATTGTGGCGGCAGACCTCATAGCGAGCAACAAACCGTGGTTCAGCTTTGGCACAACGGCAAGGAAACGGGCAAATTTATGACCGCAAAGAAGGCAAATAAGATTTTTAGTATTGTAGATAAAGTAAAGCCGATTAATCGAGAGGCTAAAATATTATTTGAATACGGCAACAAGAATATTAGAACGTCTCATTTTGAGGTGCAAGAAATCGTAGAAACGGATAACCGCATCGTTTTGCAGCTTTTTGTACAACCTACGGTATGTAAGCCTAAATTTGAATTGCAGCAAATGGTTGGCGCAGGTTGCTGCTCAGGTAGTGGGTGCTGCTAGGATTGAGGCGCAAGATTTTAGTAAAAAAATGTTACACAAGTCGAACGGGAGCTTGATTATAAAGTCGAAAGTCTAGGAGTCGGATGTTTTCGAAAGCATCCGACTCCTAAATTTTAATCATCCCTTTCCAATAATGCAACCCTTTACATTCTCTGTTGTCATTTAAAATTATAAAAACATCTGCCGAACTGTAACATACTTTTAGTAGCATTCGTCAGATGGGTAAGCTAGGAAATCAAAAATAAAGAGAGAGCTATAAACCTATTTAATTGAAGAAAAATGAAAAACATCGTATTAACTACAATTTTTACGCTATTGACAGTAGCCAGCTTAATGGCTCAAAGGGACCAAACGCTGTTTGGTAGAGGCGGACTTGATTTGACAGGAGCATGGGGCGGCAGCCAAATTGCATTGACGAGTTTCGGAACGGAGTATGCTGCGCTACAAGGCGGCTATGGTGGCATCGAACTCAATAAGAATTTCTTTATCGGTTGGGGAGGTTACTCTTCTTTTACCTACGACGGCATTGACCAAATCAATAACGACACTTACGAAATGCGCTACAACGGATTGATGTTGGGTTATGGATTGAAGTCTTACAAAGTAGTGCATCCTCAAGCAACGCTTTTGTTGGGCGGCGGTAGAAAGGAAGAAGTAGGCGTTGGGACAGATAATGTATTTGTCGCACAGCCTGGATTAGGCGTAGAATTTAATGTATTTCGCTGGTTCAGAATTGGCGTGAATGGCGGCTATCGCATCGTAATCAATAATGATTTGGCTACCGTTGATAATACTTTTTCAAATGGCTATGGTAGCGTTAGTTTCAAGTTTGGCTGGTCTTGGGGCAACTAAGCGTTTCTCATTTCTAAAGAAATATTGATATTAGAACTAGAGAGAGCCGCTTAACAACGGATTAACAAATAAAAATGAAACAACAAGTTCAACTTTTGATGTTTTTGAGTGTTCTTGCGCTCTTTACATCAAGCTGCGATTTTAATTATCTCTGCGAAGAAGCTACGGGCGATTATGCTGAAAAAATAGTGAGTTTAGGCGAGATTACGGATATAACTTTGACCATTGGCGCAACTGTTCATGTAAAACAGGGGAGTTCCGAAGGCGTTATCATCAAAGGGAAAGAAGATGCGATTGGCAATCTTGACCTCGACGTAGTATCAAATTTGTGGAAAATTGACTTTATTGATGGGCGTTGTATGCGCAATCATGATTTGGTTATTGAAATTACGGTTCAAGATTTAAATTCATTAAAGATTTCGGGCAGTGGTGATATTTTCGCCAATTCTGACACCTTTCAGTTGGATGATGAATTGTCATTAAATATTTCGGGTTCGGGAAATATTCACCTTTTAGCAAATGCGCCTTCTTTGGAAAGTAAAATTTCGGGCAGCGGCGATATAATTTTAGAAGGTCATGCGCCAGCAAGCGAAATTAATATTACAGGTTCGGGAAAAGTCAGAGCATACGATTTGCAAACTACGGATTCTAAAATCACCGTTACAGGCTCAGGAGATGCTCATGTTTGGGTAGATGGAGGAGCTTTGGATGTAAGAATTACTGGCTCGGGCACTGTTTACTATAAGGGTTTGCCAGGTTCTGTGGTGGTAGATATTACTGGCTCGGGCGAGTTAGTAGATGCTAATTAGCAAAAAAATACTTGAATAAAAGACCTCATACGCAATGTCAGCGACAAGAAACCCAACTCTTACAATGAAAGAGATTGAAGAATAATAGATGGGTTTATAGTATTTTTTAGTTTTGGTAAGGGAATGGACGAGTCCATTCCCTTTTTTTGTTTGAAGGGTATTTTGCAGCAAAAAACCTTTCTCGCCTACCTTTATGTTTAATGACTGCAAACGACATTTAGCCTAGTTTCCCAAAAGTATAACCATTCTAACGCCTTGATTTTGCTTAGAGATTTTATTTTTACAGCTATTCCACAAGAAAATAAATCACTATGATTATAAAATTAGCTGAAGGCAATTTAAAAACGAAGTTTGGAGTATTTAAAGAAATCCTCTACTACGACGGACAAAAAGAAGCTATTGCTTTGGTAATGGGCGATATTGAAAATGAAACCGATGTGCTGTGCCGAGTCCATTCTTCTTGCATATTTGGGCATTATTTTAATAGTATCGAGTGCGATTGTCAGGAGCAAATGGATATTTCTCAACAACTTATTCAACAGCAAGGTAAAGGAATTATCATTCTCCTTGACCAAGAAGGCAAAGGCAACGGGCATTTTGCCTTGCTCAATAGCGTAAAATATAAAAGGCAAGGCGTTCCGCAAGCGGAGGCTTACAAGGCGGCTGGCTTCTCCAAAGATGCTCGTGACTTTAGAAGTGCGGCTAAAATTTTAAAAAATTTAGGCATTGCATCTATTAGAATGCTCACGAATAATCCCCATAAAATCAATACTTTAAGCGAACAAGGAATAAAAGTAGTAGGCACTCAAGAGATAGTGTTTTAGCGCATTTATAAAAAAAATTTAAACAAAAAAACAACTCCTTACCAACCATACTTCCTACTATTTACGTACTTATTTTGTCAGAAACTTGTCACGAAACAATATTAACATATAGCCTTTTTTCTAATAAAAGTCATTACATTAGTATTACACAATATTCGATTTTGTGTGCGATGCAAACAAAACTACTCAAAACCAGTACGTTACATTTTGCGTTATACCATTTTTTTACCATAAAATCTATTTGCTATTTTTTTATATGAAAAAATTTAAACTATTGAATATGAAGAAGAATATATTGCTGCTGCTCGTATTGGCACTCCCGTTTTGCTTAGCTGCTCAACTGCCTTATACTTACGAAACCTTCAAATCTACCTCTATTCTTAATACGCAATCTATCGAGACGTTGAAAAAACGACGATTAGATGTACTTATCGGACACCGTTTTGGAGATATGTTTGGTCCAGCAGGCGGATGGACTACTTTTTATGGATTTGAAACGGCACAAGATGTATTAACGGGTTTTGATTTCGGTCTGACGGACAACGCTATGATTGGAATTAGCCGAACGAAAGGCTCGGGACCGCATCGAATGTTGGTCAATTTGCATGGAAAATACCGCTTTTTGCATCAGCGAGAAGGCGGCGGAATGCCGATTACCGTAGCTATTTATGGCCTGACTTCTCTTTCTACCATGCAAGCCTCGCCCAACGAAACGGACTTGAATCATTTTTCTAAATTTTCTCATCGCTTGTCTTACACTGGTCAGCTTTTGATTGCTCGCAAGTTCAGTGATAGATTTTCGTTACAAATTTCTCCGGGATATACGCACCGCAATATTGTAGAATTTGGAGAAGCAAACGGCTTAGTCCATGTTGGAATTGGTGGTAGAATTGGCTTATCAAAGCATCATGCTATCATTTTTGACGCTACTATTCCTTTTTATTCCAATGCTGACATAGCTGCGGCAAGGAGTATTCCTCTAGGTTTTGGTTGGGAAATAGACACTGGCGGACACCGTTTTCAAATCAATTTGACGAACTCTGGTGGTTTGGTAGCCAATGATTTTATCCCTTATACGACTTCTGAATGGGGTCAGGGGCAATTTCGTTTAGGGTTTACCATCTCTAGATGGTTTAATTTTTAATCTCAAAATTTACTACTTATGAAAAAAATTATTTTCATATTTTTTATATCAGCGGCAGTCTTCTTTTTGGCGAGTTCTACCGTTTCTGAACAGCATCAGGCAGTCACCAACGTAGTTATCAAGAAGGGAACGCCTGTGCAAAAGGTGCTTGAAATGTTGGGCGATAAAGCACCAAATCATACCGTAAACAAATCCATGAATAAGGCATCGGCGAAGATTGGCGAAGCCTTATTCAAGAAAGGTTTGGCGAGAAAAGAAGGCGGAAAAGCAGGCATTCAGAGTAAGCATTTTGTTTGTACTTCTTGCCACAATGTAGAGAAAGAAGACCCTGATTTGCGCTATGCTGACCCTGAGGCAAGGCTCGATTATATTGCCGAAAACGGCTTGCCTTTCTTGCAAGGCACTACCATGTACGGCATCGTAGATAGGCGCAGGTATTATGATGGCGATTATTATTTGAAGTATGGCGAAAACGTCAAAAAAGCAAATAACGACTTGCGTGAAGCTATTCAACTATGTGCCATTGAGTGCGCACAAGGCAGAGAACTCGAAAAATGGGAACTCGAATCTATCTTGGCTTATCTTTGGACGATTGGGCTAAAAATGGAAGATTTGACGCTGACGGATAAGCAATGGAAAAAGATAGAAGCTGATGCTAAAGACGAAAGCAAACACAAGGATTTATTAAAGTTTGTAAAAAGTTTCTATTTGGATTATTCTCCAGCTACTTTCTTGAAGCCTCCAAAAGATAGAAAAAAAGGGTATGGCTTGAAAGGCGACCCTTCAAATGGCAAACTCGTGTATGAGACCAGTTGCAAGTATTGCCATGAGGATACACGCTATTCGTTTTTTAATTTGGATGATAGCGATGCAACATTTAAGCATTTGGCTAGGAATATATCTAAAAATAATCGCTACTCTTTGTACTATTTAATTAGAGATGGTACGTATCCTTTCTATGGGAAAAGGGCTTATATGCCTCGATACACCAAAGAAAAATTGAGCGACCAACAAGTAGAAGATTTAAGAGCTTATATTGAAAAACGAGCGAAAGAGTAGAAGAAAGGCTCTTTCATGGTTTCATTAAAAAAGCTAATTTATGTTGAAGTTTCAACATAAATTAGCTTTTAATATTTTAGAAAATACCGATTGCAGCAATCTCCGCATCAACAGCGGCAGCAACAATGAAACAGTAGAACCATGAATCAATGAAGCCCTACTCCGCTGGTGCGGCTAATGCGGTTGCATTGATTTTATCTAGTTCTTTATCAATGTAATACAAACTCATTGGGCCATCGCCAATCAATTTGATTTTATCCAAAATCGTTCGCATCATTGCTTCTTCCTCACGCTGTTCTGCGATATACCATTCTATAAAGTTGCGAGTAGTATAATCTCGCTCTTCGAGTGCCAGATTCATAATATCATTGATGGAACGAGTTACTTTTTGCTCGTGCGCATATACATCTTCGAACACTTTATAAATATTGGTGTATTCTGACGGCGGCTGCGCAATAGCTGGCGTAATAGCGTAGCCATCTACTTCGCTGAGGTAGTCAAATATTTTGAGCATGTGCATACGTTCTTCGTCTGACTGACGCTGAAAGAATGCCTTTGAACCTTCAAATCCCATTTTATCGCACCACGAAGCAACTGCCAAATAGTAAAATGAAGCGTAGCCTTCGAGAGCGATTTGTTCATTTAATACCTTTTGCATTTTATCTGAAATCATAGTTGTCATCTAGTTTTAGAGTAAGTAATAGGTAAAGTCTTATGCCCTATCACTTATAATATTTTTATAATATTTCAAAAATAAACAAAGACTTTATCATATAACAACCTCTGATTGGTTTTGATGAATGATAAAGCTAATTTATAATTTTTAAAAACAAGCGTGATTGAAAATCAACCGCCATATTTTCAATATTTTTCTTTCAAGGTACGGGTATGATGCGTGGTGTGGTATGCCGTAAAAAAGAGCATTTCTCGAACGGTCAATTTACCCAAAAGCGGATGCGGCAGCAGATAATTGTCCAAATCTTCTTCTTTCCATTTAGAGGCAATGGCTTGCAATTTTTCTTTTTGGCGAAGAAGCGTTTCCAGCAAGTTTGCCTGTTGGTCGTTGGTGATGTTTTTGGGAACGTATCTGCCCGAAGCTGCGCCACCTGCTGCGAGTTTTTCTTGGTATCTTGCTACCAATTGTTCGTAGGTTCGTCCTTCTCGGTTCGGTTTTCCAAACATCATCCTGATTTGCAACTTAGGCAATCGCATCGCCATATTCACAGCTTCACTACTTTTGACTAAATGCTCTACGTGTTCGCCTGTTGTCCATTTGCCCGCAATGGGCGATATTTCAAATCTATCGGCATCTTGCTGACGAAGCCAGTTGAGCAAATCATTAAAATTATCTTCTAACGCATTGATAATATCTTCCTTCGTTTTCATCGCTTTGTTTTTACTGATTTTACAATATTTGCGTCTTTTCCAAAGCTATTGTCTTGACCTCGCCCAATGGCGTTTTGTATTTTAATGTTATCTTTTTCACCTCCTTATCTGGCAAGCCTTCGTTTTTCAAAGCGCAATATTCCGTATTGCTAACACTTTCGATATTTTTGCCATTGATACTTAGTATCTGGCTGCCTAGCGGAATTTCAGCATTATAAGCGGGTGAATTTTCAAAAATAAAACTAATAAAAACCTTATCTTCTTTGAAGGAATAACCATAGCCGAAAGTCCTCAACCCAGTGGGTTCTTCGGTTTTCTGCCGTGGTTCGAGCGTCATTATTTTGGTATTCCAATTCACGGTTACTCTAAAATTTTTAAAAAACTGATTGCCTACCAAATTACTCGATTTGGATGCCACACTTATATACATCGTGTCCGATTTCAAATCATACCATTCAAAACCCTTCACTCTCACCACATAGCTCGTATCCGTCACCGCTCCAAATATGCCCGACCCCGTTTGACCGTAGCCTTTGGCAGCTTGCACGCTAT
>CALOED010000006.1:0-2210 GCA_942492005.1 uncultured Saprospiraceae bacterium | reverse complement strand
ATAACCGCCTACGATATACAAAGCATCTCCAACTTGCTCAAATTCCATGTTAGTAGATTGCATTTGCTCCGATATTGCCACAGGTAAGCCGCTTAGACTAGCCGACCAAACCTGCTCTGTAACTGGGTCAATGACATAAACCGTTTTGTTGTTGTCCGCTGCCAAAAATGCCGCAAACGGCTGCCGCTGATGCAAACCATCCTTTCTGCCGCCTATCACGAGCCATTTCCCTTGATGCGTTCCCACTACGAAAGACTGCACACCTGGCAATCCCGTAAATCCCACTTCCTCTATTTTAATTTCATAATCTGAAATCGTTTGCGCATGGCTATACATCAAACCTGAAATCACACCTATCAGAACCAGTATTATTCTTTTCATTGTTTTGCTTTTTTTTAAATATTCACTCTAAAAATGAGGTTCTTTTTATTTATTTTCAGTGATACGCTTCACATAAGAACGGATAATGATAAGTCTCATTTTTAAATTCATTGAATCAAAAAAGCCCTATCACTCCGAAAAGTAATAAGGCATTTTTGATTCAATAACTTTATGAACAAATCCTTATTTCAGCTTCGCCAAACTTTCCTCAATTATCTTCAATCGAGCTTCGCCATCCGCTAACTTTTGCTTCTCTTTTTCTACGGCAGCAGCAGGCGCATTATTCACAAAACGTTCATTGCCGAGCTTCTTACGAACGCCAACTAAAAATCCTTGCGCTCGTTTGAGTTCTTTTTCTAGACGCTCCCGTTCAGCCGCTACGTCTATTTCTTTTTCGATTACAACGAAGTATTTTTCCGTACCTGACACGAAAGAAACGCTACTTTCTACTTCTCCGCTCGTAAATGCTAAACATTCCAAATTCGCCAACTTCATAATCATGGCCTTCACTCTTGGGTCGGCAAATAAAAGTTGAGCGGTCTCAGAACTTTCAACATAAGCCTTTAGAGCCAGTTTTGGAGAAAGGCCATTTTTATTGCGCTGCAAACGAATTTTAGAAATTACGTCTTGCGCTTTTGAAACGCTTTTGAGTAATTTTTTATCAAACTTACTTTCCGTTGCCCAATCGCTCACTACGCAATCTTCTCCTTCTTTGCGTTCTCTCAAATTGTGCCAAATCTCCTCCGTGATAAACGGCATAAACGGATGCAAAAGCGTCATTTGTTGCTCAAAAAGGTCAATCGCTTTGTTCAAAGTTACGCTATCAATCGGCTTGCCATATTCAGGTTTTATCATTTCCAAAAACCAAGAACAGTACTCATTCCAAATCAGATTATACATACTCATCAATGCTTCTGACAATCTGAAATTAGAAATATTATGGTTCAAATCCTTTAAGGCTTGCTTTAAGCGATTGTCAAACCATTCAAAGGCTAACTCATTGACAGCCAACGCATCAGCATCTTCATTCTCATCTACTACTTCCAAGCCTTGTAGCATTCTAAGCGCATTCCACATTTTATTACAGAATTTCGCTCCTTGCTCACACATCGACTCATCAAATAGAATATCGCCACCCGCAGGCGCAGTATAAAGGATTCCAAAACGAGTGCCGTCAGTACCATATTTGTCCATCAACATCTTAGTATCAGGCGAGTTACCGAGCGATTTACTCATCTTGCGTCCTTGCTTATCTCGTACCATTCCTGTGAAATAAACGTGCTTGAACGGCATTTGATTTTCCCATTCGTAACCAGCCATAATCATGCGAGCTACCCAAAAGAAGATAATATCAAAACCCGTTACCAAAACGCTAGTCGGATAGTAATAATCCAACTCTTCACGATTATCGAAGCCGTCAAAAACCGAAATGGGCCACAACCACGACGAAAACCACGTATCCACCACGTCTTCATCACGCTTCAAATCATCCATAGTCAGATTTGGATTATTCAAACGTTCTTTGGCTTCTGCCAATGCTTCTTCCGCCGTTTCTGCTACAAATACTTCTTCTCCATAATCTTGCCTGTCGGCAGACAGGTACCATGCAGGCACTTGCTGCCCCCACCAGAGTTGTCGAGAAATACACCAATCACGGATATTATCTTCCGACATCCAATGTTTGTATAGGTTTACAAAATTCGGTGGATGAAATTCGATTTCTTTTTCCAATACGGCTTCCAAAGCTGGCTTTGCCAACTTCTTCATATCCACGTACCATTGCAAAGAGAGTTTTGGTTCAACTACCGCATTTGTGCGCTCGGAGCGTC
>CALOED010000005.1:0-11443 GCA_942492005.1 uncultured Saprospiraceae bacterium | reverse complement strand
GAGAGGACAAAATTACCCTCGGCCAACAGACGATGAATCGTTTCGTAGCGACGCGAAACATCCTCGCGGGAGAGCGCTTCGCGCAGAGCGGGTGAGCCGTCCGACATGTTCGGGTTGTGCTCTATGTAAATCTCCGAATCGACGTAGTGATCCAGCCGGTTCAGTTGAACGTTCACCAGAACCTCGTCCACGAAAACCCGGATGAACTCTCGATTATCCACCGACTTGTCGAGGTCTGTGTTTTCCGTTGATCCTTCGAGCATGGTGTGGCCGGACGGATTGGCCCCATCTGGTTTCGATTGAAGATTGTCCCAGTGTTCGACGATTAAACCGTTCTCAAATCGAAACACCTCAAAGCCGACTTCCACCTCGTTGAAATCGTAGTCCGTGTGGGCAAATACGAAATTTCCATCTTCGAAAACCCGCACGATTTCGACGCTTGAGGATTGGTCTTCGGCCAGCCGCCGACAAGTTCTGCCAGGCCGACATTCCCCGTGCGAGTCAACGGGTTGTGCTGGATGTACTCGTTCTCGTTGACGACCATGACAGCGTCTGGGTCACCCGTCTCGATACCCTTGAGCAATGCGCAGACTTGTTCCTTTTTCTTGGATAGCATGGTTATCCTTTGCGTTCGCCGATTCGAAGTCTGTTTCCGTCGGGATCCGTTAATTGAATCTCACGTGCCCACGGTTGATCGATCACTTTTGCTTCGAAATCCGTGGCGATCGAATCCACATTGTGGACATAGAAATACAGAAGCGTGTGAGGTGTCGCGTCGCCTTTGTGTTCTGACAAGTGCAGATGAATACCGCCGCGGGCGAGAAAGAGATAGTAAGGCGAGTTCGGCGCGAATTGGTGTTCGCCTTCGACGACAAATCCGAGACGTGCATACCACTTGGCAGTTTGGTGACCAGGCCTTGACGCGTAAGATGGGAACAATTTCTTCAGGCATGATATTTTCCGAATTTGTCTCCGATCGTTCAGTTCGAAATGCTACTTGAAGACGGATTCTGAACAAAGGGCTTTTCGACGATATGGAATGCGCCGGCAGATCCTTCTTAGCGGGAGGCGACACCGCTTTCGCCCGCTCGGAAGATTGCCGAGATAATCGATCATATTCGCCCGCTCGAAAGCGCCGTCGACACTACGTTTTGCCGGCGCACTCCAGATGGTTGGCCGGTGTTAGTTATTCTTGCGCTTGAGTAAGAGTAAATCGAACCAATCATCAGACACTCTGTTGGATTTTTCTACCTGTAGTATTCCGCTTCGGTATGACTCCCAATTTCTCGTAGTTAAACCCGCTCGCCAGCGGTTCGTAATCACCAATGATATCCACGCTGCTGTCGGCGGAGATCTGATCGGCAAGATCCGTGCACCAGTAGGCGGCATTGATCAGCTCCGACGCACACCAGCGCTCTGATAATCCCGGGCACTGCCCATCGTAAGATGGAAGACCTTCGCTTCCTTCCCTGAATTTGTTTTCCAAGGCTTGGTCCAGGCAATCGGTAGAGCGATCTTCTTGGGGTTGATGTCGTCGTCGTGGCTTCGACCCGTCAGCGGTTGTCCGTAAACCAAAGCCGTGCAGTCCTCGGGAAGGGATTCGCCTTCCGGGTAAGTTCGATATACATCAGACGGCCCCCAAATGTCATCAACACCGATCAGGATGGGGTGATCTTTCACCTCGTCTACGATGATTCCACGCGTCGAGTCCGCATGCCAGTTACCGTGATGCCCGAGAAACGTTCCTCCCAGCACATCCCGGCCAAAATGAACTTTCTTACCGTCTCGTTCGTAGGGGAAGTTTTCCAGGAACCCGTGATTCGCGGTGCGGATGGCAATGATGGGTTTGCCAGAATCCACGTAGTCAACCACGTGCTGGATCTGTTCATCGGGAAGCGTGACTAAACGACTGAACAGAATCATCAGGTCAGCGCCTTTCAAATGTTCGAGACCGGGAATATCGTGAATGATTCCTTTCTGTTCCCAGCGAATTTTTAGTGTCGGGTCCACTTCAATTTCTTTTCATTGGACTGAAAACAGAACCGTGCAATCGAACCCGTGCGATTCCGAAAGAATCCGCGCCAGCATCGGCAGCGCCTGTTCACTCCGATATTCCTGATCGGCTGCGATGAGAACGACATGCTTCCCTTTGCCCGGGCCGTCGCCACCGGGATAGGTCAACCAAAGTGAACTCTCGGGAACAGGGTGTGCGGCCGATGCGGTGCTGATGACCAGGACGGACATCAGCGGTGCGGCGAACCATCTCAGTGTTTTTCGAATCGATCGGCTCATGCTGAGATTCTCAATAGATCGACGCTCCAATGCGAGCAGGAATAGCATGGATCGCGGGAAGGGACGTCTCTCTGCGACGTCCGCTGACGAACTTTGGTGCGCTCCGAACCTCCTTGATGATCGATATCATCAATCCACTCGAAGTCCGGCTCGGATAGCCAGCGCTACCTTGGTGGGGCAGAGCTGCCGCTCTGCCGGTTGCGGATTCGATGTGGCATGTGCGGAATCGAATTGGTTTTGGATGCCGAATTGGATTCGTCGCGGCAAACCGTCAGGTTTGCCCAACCAATGGGACCGCGGGCATCCTGGCCGCAGCGGCTCCGCGTGCGCAAGAGGGCTGAGAGCTCGCCTTGTCAATACTCGTCCGATCCCAAAAGCAGAAAGTTGCCCGCCATACGACCAACCATCGCATTCAGGTTCGTCGTGAAGTCCGTAAGCGTGTTCAAAGATGCAGTTTTTGAAGGTATTGTAGCCTTTTGAGTTGATTAAGTAGATAGCTCCCCAATTACCATAACTTCCCCAACGGGTGAATTTAATAGGTCTTGTAGCAGAACCTTTTGCTTTAATTGTACCTCTCACTCGTAGGTAGCCCATGTCAAATTCATCGTCGTCAAAGCTGCGGACATCGCCTGTTTTTAGTTGCACTTCTACGCCCGGCTCTATGGTGAGCGTTTTTCCTTTCGGGACGATGGCTTCTCCTTTTATAATGTAAGGCGATTTAGATTTTCGCCAAGAGCCCGATACGTTTTCTCCATCTCGAATGTAAGTTCTTGCTTCTAAGGTAGATAATGAAATAATAAAAAGTGCTAAGACTAAGGTTAATAGTTGTTTCATTTTAGACCGATTTCAGTAGAATTAATAAAAGTAAGCTATGGTAAGGCATTAAACTCAAATTGCCAAATATAAATATTTGATATGTAACAATGAGTAGAGAATATCAGAACATTGCTCGTAAATTGTATTAAAAGTCATTTTGTGAGTTTATAACGGATTATTTATATGAATGATACACAATTTTGAAATTTTATCCATTTTTTGAAATACACTGCATAAAAGCGGCTCTATACACCTTTCCGACAGGGATTTGCATATTGCCGATTTCAATGTCTTGAGCAGTGTATGCTAGTATTTTGTTTTTTGCGACTACAAAAGACTTATGCACTCGTATAAATTCGGAGGCGGGTAAGTTTTTATAAAAATTTCCAATGGAAGATTTGGTTAATAGCTTGCGGTTAGGCAATACTATTTTGACGTAATCCTTTACACCTTCTATATATATAATGTCGTCTAAAGCTATTTTGATGGTTTTTCGGTTAGCCCTTATAAAGAGGTGAGTAGGCGAATCGGAAGAGGATGAAAGGGTTGTTTTTTGTAATTGCAAAAACTTATCTATGGCTTTTAGAAAGCGTTGGAAGGGAATAGGTTTTACCAAATAATCCAAAACATTCAATTCAAAACCTTCTACGGCATATTCTCTATACGCTGTGGTGATGATGATTTTGGTGGATGAAGGCAGCAATTCAATCAGTTCTAAGCCGTTGATTTCGGGCATTTCAATATCAATAAAAAGCAAATCAACCGCAAGTGATTTGAGTTGAGAATAGGCTTGTATCGGTTGAGTAGAAGTGCCAAGGATGTTGATTTGTTCAAATTTGGACAAATGATTTTCTATCACTTTGATGGCAAGCGGTTCGTCGTCAATGATATAAGCGTTGTATTTTTTCATTTTTTAAAATTGAATAAAAAGCCTAACCGAATAAAACGCATCCGTCTCTTCGATATTTAATTGATGCTGATTTGGATAGAGTAATCTAAGGCGTTTTTGAATATTTTTCAAACCAAGACCGCCATTCGATGCTTCTTTTTTTGCCTTTTGCTTTTTAGAATTTTGAATATAGAAATCTAAAATTTGCTGATTAATGCTCAATGAGATGTTGATATGAAAAATACCATCCTCGCCTTTGCCGCCATGTTTGAAACAATTTTCAGCAAAGGGAAGCAATAATAAGGGCGTTACTCTAATGGCTTCATTTTCAATATTTAAATTCATATCAAGGCGCAAGGTCTCATCATACCGAAGCCGTTCGAGTTCGATGTAATTGCGGAGTAATTCCAATTCTTTACTCAATTCTACTTTTTCCAAATTTGCTTTATAAATCAAATAATCCAGTAGTTCGGTGAGTTTGAGAATGCTATCCGCCGTTTGGTCAGACTGCATGAGTGCCAAACTGTAAATATTATTGAGCGAGTTGAATAAAAAATGCGGATGCAACTGGCCTTTGAGCAATTTTATTTCGGCTTCGGCTTTAGCTTTTACAAGCTGTTCGTTGAGGCGTTGTTGGTTGCGCCAATCGGCTATGATGTGCAAGCAAACTGCCAATGCGATGATGGAATAATCTCTAATGACATTTTTAAGCACCTTGGAAGGCGGAATTTGAAAAAATGAGCCATTCTCTAAATAATTGATAAAGTGAAGCCATTGTATTCTGCTCCAAAACACAAAAGCCATGACCGCTAGTAAAACCAATATAAAAGCTACGTTTTTGCCTCGTTGCAGCAGCCGAGGAACTGCCCACCATGCCATACTGTAAGTTGCCAACATCAAAATAGGTAAGGATAAAAAAGTGGCTCGAAAGAAATCAAAAAGGTATTCGGAGCGCAAGTGCATCAGGTTAGCGAGGTACTCAGAAAGTACGTAAAACGCCCAAAAAGCCAAATGAATGAGCCATGTTTTCCATTTCATCTGGTAAATAAACAAAAAAATGGGACGAAAGGCGTTTTCGTATAGCAACGGCAGTTTTAAGTAGATAAACGCTTTTTTAAGGCTTGCTCTACGAATAAGGCGAGTTGCTCTACAAGTTCAGTTTCGAGGGCTAGGAATGCCTAAGTTTGGGGCATTGTTCATTTTTATAAATTATAAAAAATATGAAAAATCAGATTAAGATATTGTTGAGTTGTATGGCTTTGATGTGTTTTGCCATGGGATTTTCGCCCAATGCCGAACGTGAATTTTCTTCGCCCAACGGTGGCGCGTATTTGACTTTTGCAGGAAAATTTGGTGGAGAATTGACCACTAAAGATTTGAAAAAGTATAAAAAGGTAGAAGTTTCGGGCTGCGCTAAGGGTTCTAAAATTTTTAAATTCACATTGCATATTGTAAAAAAAGGAAAGCATAAAACACACCGAACCCAATCATCAAATTTGACGGCTACCATGCTGCGAGATTTACAAACATTGACGAAAGGAGATAAGTTTTATTTTAAAAACGTGGAAGCGCATTTACCAAACGGCAAGGATAAAGTCGATGTGCATACACGGACTTTTACGATTATATAGCCTATCTGCCAACAACATTTGGCACTGCCCACCTTGCTATTATACATTTTGTAAAGACAGGATTTTGCTTCATAAAATCATAAAAAATAGCTATCAAATCAAAATGGACAGTAGTAAGATGGGTAAGCTAAATGTTCGTGCGATTTCAATCATTAGGATTATTCTATACCGTTGTCAGAGCTAAAATTTCGTCCGAAAAAGGTAATAACTTTTCTCTTCCGTCCAAAAAAGCCAATTCGAGTATAAACGAAAAGCCTGCTATTTTTGCATCTAGTTCTTGTACTAAATGCGCTGCTGCCCTAGCAGTGCCGCCCGTTGCCAACAAATCATCGTGAATCAGCACACGGCTTCCGCTCGCAATATCTTCTCGATGCACTTCGATAGTAGCCGAACCATATTCCAAATCATAAGCATAACTCGCCGTCTCTCGTGGCAATTTCCCTTGTTTTCGGATAAGTACAAAAGGCACGTTTAAGGCTTGAGCAATGGAATTGCCAAACAAAAAACCTCTACTTTCTAAGCCACAAATCAAATCAATTTGAAGGCTTTTCGCATGGTCAATAAACGCTTGCGTGATGTCTTTTGATAGTTGAGTATCCAACATCAAAGGCGTAATGTCCTTGAAAACTATCCCTTCTTTGGGGAAATTTGGCACGTCCTTAATGGCTGTTTTAATCCGATTTTCTAACATGATGATGGTTTTTAGAAACTACTGATAAATGCAAATTAAAATAAAAAAAGAGCTTGGCAACCAGTTCGTAGTAAAATATAAATTAGGGAAGTTATTTTTAAAAAAAATAAAACCTATGTGCCTGATGTGTTTAAATAAAAATTAGGACCAAAAATAGTTATTTTTGCGGTCAAGTTATTTCAGTACAAGGCAACAAAATCCGTAATATTGCAGTGAAAACTTAATTAGCAAATAGTGTAAGAAACAAATTCATCATGCCATTCAATCACCTCAACCTATCGCCTCCTTTACTAAAAACCTTAGCGCAGCTCAACTATCAAGAACCTACGCCAATACAAGAAAAAGCGATTCCAGCTATTTTGAGTGGCAAAGATGTTTTAGGCATTGCGCAGACGGGGTCTGGCAAAACGGCAAGTTTTGTGTTGCCCGTACTGATGAATTTGCAAAAAGACACGATGCTGAAAAATAGGCAAATCAAGGTCTTGGCATTAGTGCCAACGAGAGAATTGGCGGTGCAAGTGAATGAAGTCTTTCAGCAATTTGGTAAAAAGACGGAAAAGCGCATCAAAGCCTTAGCCGTTTTTGGAGGCGTTTCGATAAATCCGCAGATGCAAGCCTTGCAAAATGTCCATGTTTTGACCGCAACGCCCGGCAGACTGTTGGAATTGATAGAAAAAAAGGCGGTGAAATTATCAGACGTTGAGGTATTGATAATGGACGAAGCAGACAAAATGCTAAACCGTAGTTTTCAAGATGAAATCAAAGAAATATTAAGACTTTTACCTCCCAAACGTCAAAATCTGTTGTTTTCTGCTACGCTTAGCCCTGAAGTATTGGCAACGAAAGAACTCTTACTCAACGAGCCAACCATTATAAAAATAGAACCTAAAAAGACCAATACCGAACAAATCAATCAATCGGCATATTTGGTAACGGACGAAAAAAAAGGGCCATTATTGCGTTATTTAATCAAAACAAAGGGATTTAAACAAATTTTGGTTTTCGCATCTTCTACCTACAAGGCTGATAATATCACCAACAAATTGAATAAAAATGGCGTAAAGGCGTTGGCTATTCACAGCAAAAAAAGTCAAGGTGCAAGAACAAAAGCCCTAGCGGCACTCAAGTCGGGTAGCGTTCAGGTATTGGTCACGACGGATTTACTTTCTCGTGGAATTGATATTGAATTTTTGCCCTGTGTGATTAATTACGAATTGCCCCGCTCGCCAAAGGATTTTATTCATCGCATCGGCAGAACAGGGCGTGCCGACGCATCGGGCGAAGCCATTTCTTTGGTCACAACAGAGGATTTACCGCATTTCAAAACCATTCAAAAGAAAATGAAAAAATGGGTAGAATTGACGTATAGTGAAGAAATTAATTTGCATGGATTTTGAAAAACATGATAAAAAGCAAATGTGGCTTTATTAGAAATGGCTCTTTGACAATTTTTGCCAAACCATCCAATGGTGGCTTGCCCCATTGCTTTTGAGTAAGTCGAGGCAATGGGGCAAGCCACCATTGGATGAATAAAATCTACCTTTCGGGCAAAAATTGCCAAAGAACCTTAGAAATGTACTCACTTTTATTTTGACTTCTTCACTTTTACAAAAAAAACGCAGATAATACTTAACCTGTCAGGTCGGTATTATCTGCGTTTTTAATTTGTTAAAATATAAAGTCTTCTCTTCAAAACTACCAAAACATCACATAGATAAAGGTCAATACCAATATAATCGCAAATGCGGAAATATTAAAGAGATTTTCTGTTTTGAACAAATCATCATTCACGACAATTTGTTTTTCATTATCACTGTTTTTCTCTGTTAATAATGCCGCAAATAAGGCAACCGCAACACCAATGATTAACAAACTAAACCACGTTGGAATGTCTTCAAATAGCATTTTTACGCCAGATGCTAACGAAATCAAAGAAACAAATCCTACAATCGCCAAACGGAAAGTACGGTCTTTGATGGTCTTTACTGCATTTTTGCGTGTTTCCATTAATGAAATAACGACGATAATCGCTGAAACGAGGAGGAATGTAGTGGCCATTCTGTCCAAAAACGGCAATATACCGAAGAACTGCTGTAATGCCAAATTGAGCGGAACGGATAACAAAATAGCCGCCAAAGCTGCGTTTGAAGTCGTTCTACGCCAGAAAATACCAAAGATAAACACGGCTACTACACCCGGGCTGATAAAGCCAGTGTATTCTTGAATATATTGGAATACTTGGTCAAGGTTGCCCAAAGCTGGCGCAATCACAATACCTACCACTAAAGAAGCCGCTGCCGTTATCTTACCAACGGTAACATAATGCTTATCTGGCGCATCTTTTTTGACAAAAACTTTATAAATATCTAAGGTGAAAATGGTGGAAACACTATTCACCATCGAACTAATAGAAGAACCGATAGCTGCTACTAATGCCGCAAATACTAATCCTTTAAAACCAATGCCTACATAGTTATTCAATACCCACGGGAAGGCTTGGTCTGGCTTTGCAATATCTGCCGCCAACACATAAGCTGCGATACCCGGAATAACAACGATTAATGGCATCAATAACTTCGTGAATGCTGCAAATGCAACACCTCGCTGCGCTTCTTTGATGTTTTTAGCCGCCAATGCACGCTGAATGATGTATTGATTGTTACCCCAATAATATATATTAGCAACCCACATACCACCAATCAAAACGCCAATGCCTGGCAAATCGCCAAACGATGGATTGTCTTTCGACAAAATCATATCAAATTTCTCTGGTGCTTTTTTATACAATGTAGTCAGACCATCAATAAAACCACCATCGCCAACGGCTGTGACGACAAAGTAAGTAGCCATCAAGCCACCTATTACCAATACGACAACCTGCGCTACATCCGTCCAAACTACGGCTTTCAGCCCTCCAAAGATGGAAAATGCCGCAGAATATAAAGCTAAAAAGATGATACCATAAATGAAATCTACACCCGAAATCGTTTGTATTGCCAGACCACCTAAATAAAATATAGAGGTAATATTGACGAACAAAAATAACGATACCCAGAAAAATGCCATAATCGTCCGAACGGTACTATTGTAGCGTTTTTCGAGGAATTGTGGCATGGTGTAAATTTCATTTTTCAAAAACACAGGTAAGAAATACTTTGCCACTACCAAAAGGGTAACGGCTGCCATTAATTCGTAAGCACTGATTGCCAATCCCATTACAAATCCAGAGCCATTCATTCCCAAAATTTGCTCCGTAGAAATATTAGACGCAATCAAAGAACCTCCCACTGCCCACCAAGGCAATGAACCACTTGCTAAAAAGTAATCTTTAGACGTTTCATTTCCACTCTTTCGGGATAGCCATATCCCAAAGCCGACCATCAAAAATATATAACCCAGAAATACAGTTATATCTATCGTTTCAAAATTCATAACTTGTTGGTTTTATTCGATTCTATACAATTCTATACAATTCTATTATTCATGCGTTTCGACTGACATGAGTAATTTTCAAAGCAATTTAGGTTTTATAATTAGGTAAAAGTAGTTTAAAACTTAAAAGTATAAATAATAATCTTTTTTAGTGTAAAATTTAAAACGGAATAAATCAAACGGATAAATTACTATGAATTATCCAATTATTTCAATCGCTTATAAATCAATCCTAAATTATATAAATCCTAATAGTTATATGATTGACGTTCAATTCAAGTGTATTTTCGCTAGATGGCATTTTTTTGATGGTTTGCCCTTCTAATAAGTTTTAAATAAGTTTTACAGGATTTTTGTTTTGTGAAAAAACAAACCGAATAACAAACAAAATATTGATTACATCACTTCAATTCTCGAAACCTGTTCGGATAATCGGTAATCAAACCATCAACGCCCATATCCATGAGGCGAATCATGTCAGCTTTTTTATTCACCGTCCACGGGATAACTTTTATGTCTTTGTCGTGTGCGGATTGTATCATCTCTTTGGTCAGATAATCAAAATTGCAACTAAAAATATCGGGCTGAAAGGAGAGTGTTTTTAAATCATTTTCAAAACTAGCCGTAGCGTCGTCATCATGTTCTACGAGCAAAGCCGTAGTCACGGAGCTGTCTATTTGGTGCAAAACTTCGAGCGTGCGCACATCAAAAGATTGGATTGTTACATATTCCAAAATGCCCAATTCCTGGAGTTCATTGTACAATAAACGAACAAAAACCTCTGGCTTTGGATGAAAAATACCATCGTGTGCCACTTCCGATTTGGTTTCGATATTGTAATAAACAGGGGCTTTTTCGCGAGTAATAAGCTGGTTGGTGACGGCTTCTACTACCATCCTTAGTGTTGGCTTGTGAGCAGGTTGTTTTTGTTGCTCGGGGTAGGAGGGATGCCCTATTTTTCCACAGTCGAAGGCTTTAATTTCCTGATAATTTAATTGATAAATATTAAAAGTTTTTGCGTTGGCTTTATCAATTTTTGCCCCGTTGGCCTGCGTGCAGATGTTGTGATTGAACCACGGCTCATGCGACACCACTATTTGGCTATCTTTTGAAATCACTACATCCAATTCCAAAGTCGTGACATTGTATTCTAAGGCTTTTAAAAAAGCAGGAATCGTATTTTCGGGAGCCAGTCCCCGTGCGCCTCGATGTCCTTGCAAATCAAAATTATCCATTGGCTGTTCCGTTTTTTTGGATTTGGTAGGTGAACTTTGGCAAGTTATGTAAAGTATGGGCATAAAAAAAATCAGAAGCCCTAGAGGAAAGTTTTTCATCTGCGTATTTTTTGTTGAATAATACCCAAAAATAAACTGTTCCAGCTTCTGATTTGTAAATTGTCGCTTATAATATTAAAAATTACTTGTTTTTCGCAATATCAGACACTTGGTCTTCTATTTCATAGAGTTGGTTGTAAAATTTCCATTCGTCGGAATTTGCCCATTTGGCTCTATAACTATATCCTTCTGCATCGGATTCTAAAATTTGAACAATTAAGCGTTTCCCATTTTCACGATGCTCTTTTCGGATAGCTTTTCGGTTGGCGTATAAAAATTTTAA
Source organism: uncultured Saprospiraceae bacterium (assembly GCA_942492005.1). Classification (GTDB taxonomy): domain Bacteria; phylum Bacteroidota; class Bacteroidia; order Chitinophagales; family Saprospiraceae; genus CAKZLL01. The sequence goes on along the minus strand of CALOED010000005.1, from coordinate 75 downwards.
AGTATAAGAACAATTATCTACCCATTTGATTCGATACCAAATTTTGTGTTTTTTGCCGTTTTCATCTATCCAACT
>CALOED010000004.1:0-3089 GCA_942492005.1 uncultured Saprospiraceae bacterium | reverse complement strand
TATAGCGTAATTGAAGATAATATTCGTTTTAATATCGCTCCTTATGTTGGGAATACACACACCGAAACCAATGTTACTGAAAATCCTATGACTTTAGCATATCAGTTAGCGCAACATATTATCAAGCATCACGTCAATGCTTCGGAAGACGACGTTTGGATTATGACGGGGCTTCGGCATGATGGGGCTATCAATAAGTTTCAGCGTATTTTAGGTTTTAAAAATAGGACACCTATTGAAGAGAAAAACGAACGGCCTATTGTTTTCGTAACACAACTGGAGCATCATTCTAATGAAGTTTCTTATGAGACGATAGCTGACGTTGAGTATATCAACATGGACGAAACAGGCGAAGTAGATTTAAAACATCTGAAAGAATTATTGCGCATTCATAAAAATAGAACGACTAAAATCGCCTCCGTTTCGGCTTGCTCTAATGTCACAGGACTTCAAACGCCTTACGCCAAAATTGCTAAAATCATGCACAAGCATGGTGGTTATTGTTTTGCAGATTTGGCCTCGCTCAGACTCTTATGTTCCCATTGATATGCACCCTCAAAAAAGATTTGGAGCATTTAGACGCTGTTTTTTTGTCGATGCACAAATTCTTAGGCGGTCCTGGAACGCCGGGCGTGCTGATTTTCAATAAGTGTTTTTATAAAAATGCAGTGCCTGACCATCCTAAGGGGCAGACCGTAACTTGGGTGAACCCGTGGAACGAACAAGCCTATCACAATCCTAATGAAGTCAGTGGCATCGAAGCACGAGAGGATGGTGGCACGCCTCCTTTTCTCCAAACGATAAGGGCTGCGCTTGCTGTAAAACTCAAAGAAGAAATGGGCATGGATAAGATGCTCAAAAGAGAAGAAGAACTTCTAAAAATCATCTTCGAACGCTTTGAAAATATTCCAAATCTCCGCATTTTAGCGGGCGACAAAAAACACCGCCTAGGCGTAATTTCATTTTATATTGATGATTTGCACTTCAATCTTGGCGTAAAATTATTGAATGACCGTTTTGGGATTCAAGTTCGTGGCGGTTGTGCTTGCGCTGGACCTTACGGGCATTGCTTGTTGGATATAGACAAATCAGCATCTTATGCCATCAAAAATAAAATCAATAAAGGCAAATTCAAATCAAAACCTGGTTGGATAAGAATGTCTATCCATCCTGTGATGTCGAATCAGGAGGTTTATTTTATTTTAGATAGCATCGAAGAAATGGCTAAAAAATTCAAAAAGTGGTCAAAAGATTATCAATACAATGAAAAGACCAACGAGTTTGATTGTAAATTGACCAACGAAAAAGAGCTGCAAAGTGCAAGAGTAGCAGAATGGTTTGAGGTGAGTATGTAAAATTTTCTGTTTATTTTCGATAAAAACGTACAATGAGATATAGTCTTGTTGTACGTTTTTTATTTTATAAAACTTATGTTGAAAATTTTAATGAATTTTTTATCCTAAATGAACTTACAGCTCAGTCTATAATTAGATATTTATTCATTCAAAAAGAAAAATGCGCATTCACGAATTGAAAAGCTGCATTCAAGTAAACCATGCGACACTCCAAAAATTTATACCTTACATTTTGAGAGTGCTATTCTTTTTTGAAGTTAAAAAAAAGCTAATTTTGCGCCCATGAGAAAAATACTTGTTTTACTTATAGCTTGTTGTGTATCGGTTTCGTTGCAAAACTGTTCAAATGAATTTGAGCTGACTGAAAAATGGAAAGACATTACCGTAGTTTACGGTTTGTTGGACGGTTCAGATACCGCTCAATACATCCTAATAGAGAAGGCATTTTTGGATGAAAGTACCAGCGCGTTGCTGATTGCACAAAATCCTGATTCGTTATTTTATAATAATATAATAGTAGAAATGCAGGAAATACCCGTTTCTGGTGGTTCGGGTAGCTTTTTTTGTATTGGATGGAGTAGATGCCAATTTGGAAGGCTATCAAAAAGAAGGAGAGTATATTCGCTAATTCGCCCAACTGTGTATAAGCTAAAAAAAACCTCTTAGTTCTAATGCTCGATACAAATTGGTGATTAGGAAAACGGACGGAGACGAAATAAGTGCCGAAACGAGAGTAATCGGTAATTTTGGAATTACCTTCCCTACACCTAACTTCTTCTTACGTTTTGCGTCTAACCGTTCGCAAATATTCAGATGGAACGACGACCCTAATGCGTCTTTCTATGATTTGTCGATGCGCATTCATTACACCGAAGCTCCTCAAAACAATCCGAGCGACACGACTTCTAAATTTTTGGATTGGTCAATTGCCAAAAACCTCAAGCCAGATAATTCTCAATTTGGATTGGTGACTTATGAGTTAGAAGATGGCGCAAGGTTTTACCAATTCTTGCAAAACAACCTCGATGTAAATCCAAGTATTCAGCGTAGATTGTCTCGAATAGACGTGATTGTGTATGCTGGAGGCGAAGAATTATTAAAATATATTGAGGCAGGATTGGCAAATTCGGGCATTACCAGTGCGGAAACTTTGCCTTTGTATTCTAATATTGATGGCGGCTTAGGCTTGTTTTCTACTCGATATGCGGAACAAACTAGAGGCTTTTTGCCCAATCAAGCAATGCTCGATACATTGAGCAGCGGCCCTTATACTAATCAGTTGGGTTTTTAGGATTACCAACTTAGAACCCAAAGCATTATTCAAAACAGGTATAAAACCAATATTTTTTACTTGCAACTATTGTAAGTATCAAAGGTTTTTTACCTGGTTTGTATTTTTGATCTGCAATTCCCCATAAGGAATAAATCTAAACCCGAAAATCTTTTAGTTTATTAATCCCATATCAGGATGTGGGGCAATAGAATTCCATAATGAGAATGGCTGAACATATTAAAATTAAAAAATTATCACAGTTAGTGCTTTTTCTTGAAAATTACCGAAAATAGCCGTTGCCATTTTTTTTTGCTTCTTTTTAGCTGGAAAAAGAAGAATTTTAACGCCACCTTATATTTTCGCTATCTTTTTTCCTTATGGAGAATTGCTGATTTTTGCTTTTGATTTTAGAAAACTAGAAATAAACAATTAAAAAAAATGGACAATACCGTAATATTTGA
>CALOED010000003.1:0-10920 GCA_942492005.1 uncultured Saprospiraceae bacterium | reverse complement strand
TTACGTTGTTGCCGAATGCCATTACAGATATTTTTGAATTAAAAAATGATACAATTGTTTTGAATTATGTGATGGAAGAAGCCCGCAATTTTGGGACGATTACCCTTTTGGTAGAAAAAATGAATAAGGATACGAGTTATGTAGTCGAGTTAGTGAATGATAAGAAAGAGGTCGTTCGGTCGTTTGCTGTAAGTGGCAAATCTGCCGTCAAGCGAGTGTATCAATTTATGCCAACGGGGAGTTATTCTATTCGGATTGTGGAAGATTTGAATGGAAATGGGCGTTGGGACACAGGTAAATATCCTACTCGACAGCCCGAAAAAATATTTTTAGGCAAGGCAGAAACGCTTAAAGCCAATTGGGATATGGAATTGAAATATGAGTTTTAGCAACGCAATGAAAAAAGCCCCAGTTCTGCCGTTCGTGAACTGGGGGCTTACATCTAAAAAACGCAGCAACATGATTCTTTAGTTGAAAATTGAATAATGGATAGAAATTTTTACCAAAATCAACTTTCAATTAAAACTCTTGATTCAAGCCTGTTAGCCTTCTTTTTACTTTCAATAGTTTGCGGACTTCGCCGAGTTCCACCAAAAAAGGGTCAAATTCATCGTGATTATCCGAGATAAGTTTAACGTGTGTCCACCTGCCGTGACGGTCGTAGCAACGTTGTACTCGCTTGACCCACACGGAGTTATTAGCCACTACGGCATATACTTCGTTGTCTTTCAGGTCTTGATTATTTTCTAAAGGCATACAAATCACCATATCTCCACTAGCAATAGTCGGAGACATACTGTTGCCATTAATATTGAATGCGACTAAATCGCCAAAAACGCCGGGAATGTGGAAACGTTGGTTTTCTTCCAGCAAATCTACGCCTACGGTATTACTCGAAAAGGCTTCGACATTAGTAAATAAAATATTTGGCGAAAACGGAATATTTAACACATCAGCTAGTTTTTGTTCTGGTGCGGGGAGGCTTTTTTTATGCGGAAAAGGGATGCCTTTCCCTTGAAACATATACGCTTCACTCACACCGAAATTTTGACAAAGTGCTTTGGCCTGGTCATAAGTAATCTTGCGTTCGCCTCTCAGCCATTTATCTATAATATGCCCCTTAGTGCCTAATTGGTCAGCAAATGCGGTTTTACTCTTTTCTCTACTGTTTTTTACAATTGCTCCTCGTTTTTTCAACTCTTCATAGACCTGAATAAAACGCTGGTTGAGTTCTGTTCTATATGTGCTATACATGATTGGTTGAAGTTTAAATAAGGCAGCAATCTGCTACTAATATGATTAAGGGAATAAAAATTAAATACAATAATTTGTTTGTATAACTATCATAACGCTAAGGTAAAACAAATAGTTGCACCAAACAAATTAAATTTCAATTTTTTATAACTTTTTTGATAATATTTTTATTCCCCTTATTTTGCATTTATAATCGGCTAATTTTACGAATGACTTTGAATATTTTAATAATTCGGTCATCCATCTCTTCGGTAAAAGGCGGATGCTCTAAATAGTTGGCAGAAATCAGTTCCAATCCAATTACTCTACCATACTTATCCACGTTTTTTTGAATGTGTTTTACCCAAATTCTATCATCTACTTTTATAGCGTAAATATCGTTGTCTTTTATATCTTGAAGGTTGTCAATAGGCTTGCAGACCACAATGTCGCCTTTTGAAATGAGGGGTTCCATACTATGTCCTTCTACATCAAAAGCGACTAAATTGCGGGTATTCACATCGGGTAATGAGAAATACTGAAAATTGCCTTCTCGCTGATTTACACTAATACCCATATTGGCAATAGTTGCCATATTTGTATATAAAATAGTAGAATGATTGTCGGAAACCGCTTGTGGTTGAGGTGCTACAAATTCATCGAAAGGTTCTCCGATGCCGTGAAGCATATAATTTTTATTAACATCATATAGTTTACACATTTTTTGGGCGTGCTTATAATCTATATGCCGCTTTCCGGCAAGAAACTGCGAAACGATGTGACCATATTGTTTTGAGCCTAAAAGGCGTTCTGCAAAAGCAGATTTGCTTTTGGTGGGATGGCTTTTGATAATTTCCTTTCGGGCTTCCAAAAGGCGATATACTTTTATAAATCTTCTATTGAGGTCTTTTCTATCCTGTTCTACCATGATATTCCATTTAATAATGAAGAAAAACTAACTAAAAACGGTTGTTTAGAAAATAGTAAATGGAATAATTAATATTTATTCAAAAAACTATTTGTTGAAAACGTATGCAATTTAAAACAAATAAATTTAAGAAACAAATAATTTTACATGATTAAACAAATCATATCAGAAACAATAGGTTGCGTTTTTAAGAATTTACAAATTTTTTAACCAAAAGGGCTTAATTGCCCGGAATAGCTTTAATCACTGGTTGTATTTGATATAAAGGCAACCGCAAGTTATATTTCACGCACCGACAGGAGTAATACTGGTTTTGGTCTTGCGTATCGGCTTTAGACGTTTTGTTAGAAAAGTTGAATAAATAATGTTGGCGGCTGCTGCCATTTTTAGAAGCCGTCCAGAAAAACGCAAAATCATTCTTGTATTTATTGTAAGTCGTGGTTTTTCCGTCGTATCTGCCAGCAGGTTTTATTTCTAAGGTTTTCATTACTTTATCGAACGAGCCTAGCGTTTTTTCGAGGCTTTCAAGTTGAGCAACGGTGGGCAACATATAGCCCGAAGGGCAGAGTTTGGCAGTAGCCGAAAGCGAGTAATGTCTGCCGTGCTTATCGCAATCCAAACATTTAGAACCTCTAACATTGTAGTTCATGTTATCCAAAAGCCATGTATCTTTTCCTATTTTTTTGGTGCGATACTTTTTGCCATCTCGGCTATCTACTATGGCTTCTTCGGTATTGCTAGGAGCGGCATCTTTAATACATTCTATATTAAACTCAAACGGCTTGGAGGTATATTTCTCAGGACTTTCGATAGAAACAGTTGCCGTCATTTTGCTATTGGTAGCCAATTTTTCCGAAAAGCTAAAAGGAATACCAATAGGAAGAGTGCCGTCGGCATTGATTTTGGTTTTGCGAGAAGTGGTGGTTTTTCCGTTACTCAATTTGATATTATAAATCACTTCGCCTTCTTTCTGGTTGGTATAAATCACGCCCGTAAACGCCACATTTACAGGGCATTTGCCTTTATAAATCTGTGGCGAAATGGCCATTTCTACATTATCTACCTTGAAGGCTTCGGGTACGCCATTGCCTTCCAAACCTTCATTGCATAAACGAATATAGCGTTCTACGTCATTGTTTTCGTTGGACGGACACTGGAATTTTATATCTACGAATAAGGCACGAGCGTCGGCATATTTCTTTTCGTCGAATAGTTCAATGGCTTTTTTAAATTCTTGTTGGCAAATACTAGGCTCTTCGTTGGTATTGTTGGTAGTTGTATTATTTTTAAAAAATAAAAAATATGCCAAAACAGCCAATACGACCAGTATAATTGGAATAATAATTTTCCAATTGACGCTAGACGTGGAAGGTGGCGTGAGCGGAGGCGGTGGTGGCGGCGGAGTAGGCGAGAGGGGTTCGGGTTGCTTTTCTACTAACTCATCTTCGATTTGGGTCAGAAATGCCAAAATTTGGCTATTCAAGCGCACTTTTCTAGCAGCAATTTCATTAAAAGTCGCAAAATTTTTATTCTGGTCTTCCAGAATAGCTTTTTTGGTCGATTTAATATTGATGGCTTCATCTCGATAGGAGTCCTTTTTGTGTTGTTTTGCGAATTGAACGAGTTCTTCGGTAGCACGCTCAATTTTAGCATTCTCAATATAGGTTCTTATCTCGTTGATTTTGTCTTGAATGTCTTTTTTTGTCATCTGAATGAAGTTGTGGATAAAAGAACTGTGTGATTTGGAGTAATGGAATAATGGGAAGTGTCTCAATATTCCTATATTTCATTAAAACCAATGTCTCAAATCATCTGAAACCAAAAATAGCCTAGCCTTTATTATAAAGGCTAGGCTAATATATTGATTTTTTGGTTCTCTGGCAATTTTTGTGGAAACGAAAGAGATTCTAACTTGCGAAGTTCAGCAGTTTCTGGTATGGAAAGATTTACTTTATTCAGTTGATTTTTTACTTGTCCAACCGTAGCTTGCCCCGTTGGACAAGTAATTTAAAACCCAAATAAGAAATTGCTGTGCGAAGCCGATCGGCTTCGCAAGTCAAAAACATTGCCACAATATTTTTCAAAGAACCGATTTTTTTTGTAAAATATTGGTTTAGTGATTAACCAATATTTCATGCCCCATTTTATCACGTTTTGTTTTCAAATACTTTTCATTGAATTTATTGGGCGCAATTTCAATCGGCACATTTTCAACAATTTCTAAGCCGTAGCCAATCAAACCGATGCGTTTTTTTGGATTATTGCTCATCAATCTAATTTTGCGAATACCCAAATCATACAGAATCTGCGCACCGATTCCGTAATCTCTAGCGTCCATTTCAAAGCCCAATTTTTGGTTAGCTTCGTAAGTATCATAGCCTTCTTCTTGAAGTTTGTAGGCTTTGAGCTTATTCAAAAGACCGATGCCACGCCCTTCCTGACGCATATATAAGACCACGCCTTTGCCCTCACGCTCGACTTGTGCCATGGCATGATGAAGCTGGTCGCCGCAGTCGCAACGCAACGAACCCAGCACGTCGCCCGTTTCGCAAGAAGAATGTACTCGCACCAAAACAGGCTCATTAGCTTCCCATTCGCCTTTTACCAATGCGAGGTGTGTCTCGTCGGTGGTGGTTTGGGTATAAGCTGCCAATTTGAAATCGCCATATTTAGTTGGCATATCTACCGCCACGACTTTTTCGATAAGTCGCTCGTGTTTCATTCTATATTCTACGAGGTCTTTGATAGAAATCAGTTTTAAGCCCAAACGCTCTCTTACTTTAAATAAATCGGGCAAACGAGCCATTGTGCCGTCTTCGTTTAATATTTCTACCAAAACGCCAGCAGGATACAAGCCCGCCAACACCGCCAAATCAATGGCAGCTTCGGTGTGTCCTGTGCGTCGAAGCACGCCGCCTTTTTTTGCTCGAAGCGGAAAAATATGACCCGGACGAGCGTAATCTTCCGCTTTGGTATCTGGGTGAATAAGTGCTTTGATGCCCGTAGAGCGGTCATAAGCAGAAATTCCCGTGCTGCATCCTTGCCCTATTAGGTCAATAGAAACAGTGAAACCCGTGGCGTGAAGTGCCGTATTATTGCCGACCATCGGATAAAGTTCGAGTTCGTCGCATCGGTCTTCGGGTAGTGGCGTACAAATCAACCCTCTGCCATGAGTAGCCATGAAATTGATAATTTCGGGCGTAATTTTTTCGGCAGCGCATATAAAATCGCCTTCGTTTTCACGGTCTTCATCATCTACCACTATAATGACTTCGCCTGCTTTTATTGCCTCTATTGCTTCTTCAATCGTGTTTAATTGCTGTTGCGTTTCGCTTTGTTGGTTGCCAGACATTGCTTTTTACTCCTTTTAAATATTGAATTAATCCCTTCAGTAATGCCCAGTTTGCCGCATTAAAATAAGTAATGGTTCGTAGCATACCGCTATGAATACCAAAGGATTGTAGTATAAAATAGCCTATTGGCGTAGCCAATAGAAATCCACTTTCTAGAAAGAACAAGATTTGGTACGTTAAGTTGCCATGCCACGCCAAAAAACCAGCAGCTATCCACGAGGCGATTATAAATAACGGTCCAAACCATCTGAGTACTTTATGGGATACAAATATAAAACTTAATGAGGTAGGCGGAAAGGTGAGCCACAACTTCCAAAATCGTTTGAGGTTTTGAAAATTGCCCGTAGCAATACGAGTTTTGCGTCGTATTTCTTCCTTGATGCTGTGCGATACATCTTCGTAGCATTCGGCCTGAGGCTCGTTGATGGCTTGCCCGCCTTGCTCGAATACTCGCATTGCCAAATAGAAATCATCTACCAAATATTTGGGCGGTACTTCTGAAAAATAGCTAGAGCGCATAGAAAAACAACCGCCTAAGGGACCAAGCGTTTGTTGCCAAATCACGCCTTCATGGTGCTTCATGCGGACTTCGCCTACAATATATTGGTTTTCGGTTTTTGAAATGCCCTTGTTTTTCATGCCTACATTCAAGAGATTGGAATCTACTAAGGCGATATTTTCGTTTTTATAATGCTGCACCAATGCCCGAATCATTTGAGGTGAAAATATTACATTGGCATCTGTGATAATGAAAATATGTTGGTCAGAAATAGGAATTTTTTTGGCTGCCCAGCGAGAAAGTTGGTTGATAATGCCAGGCTTGCCTTGTCGTTGGGTGAAATTTTTGAAATGAATACAATCATGTTGAGCGGCATATTCGCTCACAATGCTATTAGTCGCATCATTTGAATTATCAGAACCAATAAAAATATGCAATTTTGATATAGGGAAATCGGAGGAAAGAATGCTTTTAATTTTTTCTTCAATGACCATCTCTTCGTTGTAAGCTGCCATGAGTACCGAAACCGTTGGCAATTCTTTATCATCGGCATAGCAAAGGGCGTTATTAGTTTGGCGAGCAGCTAATAATTGAAGTATAAGCGGATAAAATATATAAGTATGCAAAAGTGCTAAAATGCAAATCCAGTACAGTACGGTCATTTATACAATTAAAAACTTATTTGCGCTACCAGCTAGTAGGCAACAAGTAGTTTGAAAATGGGTCTGAAAATTTCTACAAAGAAACGGCTTTTTTGGTAAAGAATTAATGACTGCGGCTAGGTAAGTTATAACTTGTCAGCAAACAAGTTTTAATTTTCATTGATGGCTAGGATTTATATCAGCTTGATGTTTTTTAGAAAGGTAAGATTCGGCATACTCCAACATTTCTTTTTCTACAAAGGAGTTGAGTTTTTGTTGAATTACTTGATAATTTACCTTTTGGGGAACTTCCATTGTAAAACAAATATGGTTCATGCCTTCGGAATTGCAACCCAAACTATGGAAGGCTTCTCGGAAAATCTGCTTATCCAAGCCTTCTTGAGTAGCCACAAAAATGACGGAATTGCCCGAAGGCGTAAGAATTTTCTTAAAAGTAAGGCGGTCTTCTTCTTCGTCAAATTCTGCAAAAAATACATCTTTATTAGCTATCGGCGCACCATAAAAAGGAATATTATCAAGCCTATAAATGCCTTTATCTTTATTGACAATCGTTGCCCACATAGTCTCAGCCACATCTTCTTCTACTATCTGACTGTAATATTTGAATAGGATTTTTACGTGTTGAGGTGATGTCATTTTTAGCCATTAATGGGTTTGGGCGCATAAACGAGACGTTCGTAAAATGCCAACAAACGCTTACTTACCGACTGATAATCGTATTGTTCTTCAATGAAAGTCCGTGCTTTTCTTCCCATTTTTTCAAGGTCTTTTTCATTTGCAACGCAGTGCGCCAACTGATTCATAAAGGCTTCGGCAGTTTGAGCGATAAGCACTTCGTCCCCGTCGGTAGCGTCTATACCTTCGAGCCCGAGCGGCGTTGTGATGACTATTTTGCCCAACGACATGGCTTCCAATATCTTAGCACGCATTCCACTCCCCGAAAATAGTGGCACTATCATCACAGAATGTTGATTCAAAAAATCGGTAGAACTCTCTACTTCGCCATGCACGACGATATTTTTCGCATTTAAATTTTGTAAAGACTTCGGCATATTTCTGCCTGCAATGTGGAGTTCCATCGTAGGATATTGCTTCCGAATGAGCGGCATTACCTTTTGTATAAACCATTCTAAGCCTTCCAAATTGGGCATCCAGTCGAGTGAGCCAATAAAAGATAAAGACAATGGTTTTTTGAAACTATCGTATTGAGGATGGTATTTTGCCATTTCCAAACCAATAGGCGCAACGATGCCCTTGTTCTTAAAGCCTAGTTTTTTGAAATAATCCAAATCTCGCTGAGTGATGCCTACGAGTACGTCGTAGTGGCTCAACTGCTCGATTTCAAACTTTTCCAGTTTCTTAGTTAAATGATTTAAATACCATTTTTTTGGCAAAAAAGAAGTGTTTTCGGTTATCCTTGCCCATATTTCATGCTCAACGTTGTGCGAGCGCATGGCAATTACGGCATTAGAATATTTGCGAATAGTAGGAATATATGGAGCAAGGTAAAGCGTTTCGAGCTGAATGACATCGAATTTATTCTTTCGTAAAAGTTGAATAAGTTTTTTACGAAAATCTTCGGACACAAAACGAGCTATATGATAAGAATCCTCGCTAAACAAGTTCAAAAACGCAGCTTGAGGCTTCACTCGGTTGTCAATGTCGATGGTATGTATCGCCTTGTAATGATTGAAACTTTTGGGGAGGCTGTCCATTTCGTAAAAATGCTTTACGGTATTCATCGCCAAAAGTGTCAAATCACATCCTAGTTCGTTCAGTGCCTTGCTCATGTAAGTAACTGCAATCGATTCTCCGTCCTTGAGCGGATACGGGAATTTTTTGCACAACTGTAATATCTTCATAGAAATAGATTTCTAAAGGTATTTTGAATGTATCGAAATACCATTCTGCAAGCAAAATTAGTTTTTTTAATGGTTTTTAATAAAAAAACCATTGTAACGATAAAATAATAAACGCTCCATTTGGAGGCTCATTCTTTCTCCATTACGAAATTGAAAGCATGGTCATGTAAAGCACTAGAATTATCACAAAGGTAAAAGTCTCTTCTCAAAAAGCAGTAAAGTCATTTTTGTTTGGCTCGCAATCGTTGATTTACCGATAGCGGCATTGCTTTTTTCATTTGGTATGTTAAGAAGGGCAAAAGAATAACGTATTACTACCTACGTTTTTTTTATTGAAATATTGTTTTTTCTTTTTTTTGTAAAGATTTTAAAGAGTATGACCGCTAGATTACAATGATATTTTTAAAATAACAAATATTGATATTTTTAGTATGTCTTTTTATGCTGCGCTACATTTGAAATAATGATGAACATTTCAATATATACTAGCCCAACTTTTATATTTTTGTTTGAAAGTAAACGGAGGTAGCTACATAATAACTCGGCTATTTCATAGTTTTTATAAAAAAAAAAGAAAATGATAAAAGGAACGAGCATATATAAATCTTACGGAAGTCTTTCGGTACTCAAAGGCGTAAACATCCATGTAGAAAAAGGCGAAGTAGTATCCATAGTAGGTGCGTCGGGCGCAGGAAAAAGCACTTTGTTGCACATTCTCGGCACACTTGATGCCGCAGATAGTGGCGATTTGATTATCAATGGGACAAATGTATCAAAATTGAGCGACAAGGAGTTAGCTCATTTTCGGAATAGAGAGATTGGCTTTGTCTTTCAATTTCACCACCTTTTGCCAGAGTTTACCGCACTCGAAAACGTGTGCATCCCAGCATTTATACAAAAAGGAAACGAAGCCACCGCTAAAGTAAGAGCAAAAGAACTCCTAGAGTATTTAGGACTTGGCAAACGCCTAACTCACCGACCGAGCGAACTCTCAGGCGGCGAACAGCAGCGAGTAGCCGTAGCGAGAGCTTTGATGAATAAGCCCGCTATCGTGTTCGCTGATGAGCCTTCGGGCAATTTGGATTCCAACTCTTCCAAAGAACTACACGACTTGATTTTTCAGTTGAGAAAAGACTTTGACCAAACCTTCGTTATCGTGACGCACAACGATGTATTGGCGGACATGAGTGATAGAAAATTGGTGATGAAAGATGGAATTATCGAAAATCAAGAAGGGCAAGTATCTAATGCCTAAACACACATAAGCAGGCCAAATGAACGTTATTCGCTATATCTATGCTTTTTTTGCTTATCTTATTACGGGTGTTTCGTTAGTTGCATTTTTATTGTTTTTTGAAAATGTATATTTAGCGCAAACGGTGAGTTTGCCAACTAATGCCATCACCTTACGAGCCATTTTGATAGATGTTGGTTTACTTCTGATATTTGGATTGCAACACAGCATTATGGCAAGAGAGGGTTTTAAAAACTGGCTAAAAACCTACTTGCCTCCATCCATTGAGCGCATCACTTATATACTCGCCTCTAGCCTTATTTTGATAATCGTTGTTCTGTTTTGGCAGCCTTTCGGCACTTTAATTTGGGATGTGCGAGCTTTGGCATTTCAATGGATACTGCGAATAATAGGCTTATTCGGCGGCGGCATTATTGCCATCAGCGTACAGCAAATGAACAGCCGCTACTTTATGGGCTGGCAACAGTTACACGCTCAAAATGCCGAAGATGGAAAAACTTTCGCCACCCCATTTTTCTATCAATATGTCCGACATCCGATATATTTCGGAACGCTACTCGCTATTTGGTTTGTGCCTGTGATGTCGGTAAGCGGCATTCTATTTTGCATCGGCATGACGCTGTATATCATCATTGGTGCTACCTACGAAGAGCGAGATTTGAAGCGTCAGTTTGGCAAACAGTACGAAAACTACCAAAAGAAAGTTGGGATGCTGTTCCCTTTTTTGAAGTGAAAACAAGTGTTTTTTGCTTTTGCTAAGTATTCAGACATATTTTAATTTTGACTTACTACTTATACTTTATATGTCATTAAAGCCAGATAATGGCTGGCATCTTTAGAAAAACTGATATTGATAATATCTTCTGCTTGCATGTCTTGCGCTGCTAAATAATCATTGATTTCGCTCTCTAACTTTTCATAACTATAATCAGCTCTAAAGATTTTTACTTTTGGTTTTGCCATGATTTTCGTTTTTTATTAGCCATTATTCACAAAGCGGCGAAGCCGCTTTGTCTATCTTCATTATCAGTTAGTTATATAATAGGATTTAGTTTTGTGAATAAAGTCTATTAAATAATGTAATTGGAACACGGATTTTACCGATACGGACGAATTTTTAGCTTATAT
>CALOED010000002.1:0-19112 GCA_942492005.1 uncultured Saprospiraceae bacterium | reverse complement strand
TTGCAGCCCGACCAGATGGTCAAATTGGAGCCGGCCAGGTCGGCCGAGCCGCCGAGAAGCTCAGGCAGCAGCGGACCGTAACCATTGAGCGCGTTCTGGGACGCCTTGCGGGAGGCGATTTTCTCCGCCTTGGCGTCCACGGCCTCGATGAAGGCGCTGGCACTTCTCGTCCCAGTCGGCGGGCAGCTCGCCGGCCAGGCGACGCTTCAACTCGGCGGCCTCGACGGGGAATAGTCGGCCTCATAGCGCGGCATCGAAGCGCTCGTTCCAGGCCGTTCTCGGGCGCGGCGCCGCGCTCCTTGGCGTCTCCAGCCCTGATAGACGAGGTCGGGAATCTCGAACGGCGCCATGAGTCCAACCCATGGTCTCGCGGATCAATGCGATTTCGTCATTGCCCAAGGGGTGCGCCGTGGCACTCCTCCTTGCCTTGCTTGTTCGGCGAACCGAAGCCGATGATGGTCTGGCAGCAGATCAGGGTCGGCTTGTCGGTGACCGCGCGGGCCTCTTCGATCGCGGCCTTGATCGCCTCGGCATCGTGGCCGTCGACCTTCGGGATGACATGCCAGCCGTAAGCCTCGAAGCGCTTCGGCGTGTCGTCGAGGAACCAGCCGGGCGTGTCGCCATGGCCGCGGACCTCGCCGTCGATGGAGATGTTGTTGTCATCGTAGAGGGCGATCAGCTTGCCCAGCCCAAGGGCACCGGCAAGGGAGCAGGCCTCATGTAATAATTAAAAGTTTATTTTTTTTAACAGTGCAAAGAAATATAATTAACCGTGATAAATCAAAAATATTTCCTTATTTTTTTGTTGTAAAAATAGCTTTTTTTGAATTTTAAAAGCCATTTTTGCATTAAATTTTTCTATTTACATGTTCCTACAACGAACATTAAACCGATAATAACATACTATATATGAACAAAATAGCAATATTTGCTTCTGGTTCTGGCACCAATGCCGAGAACATTATTAAGTTCAGCAAAGAAAATAAAAAATTTGAAATCTCAGCAATTTTTTCGAACAATAAAAATGCGTACGTAGTTCAAAGAGCTATCAATCAAAGTATTAAACACCATGTTTTTTCTCGACCAGATTTTTATGACTCAGAAATTGTTTTAAATCTTTTACAAGATCATAAAATTGATTTTATTGTACTAGCAGGATTTTTATGGCTAATTCCTGAAAATATTATAGATTTATATCCAAACAGAATAAAAAATATCCATCCTGCACTATTACCAAAATATGGAGGAAAAGGAATGTTTGGAAATCATGTTCATAATGCGGTTGTTGAAAATGAAGAATCCGAAACAGGTATCACAATTCATTATGTAAACAAAGAATACGATAAAGTCAACATCAATTTTCAAGCTAAATGCAATGTCCTACCAACTGACACAGCTGAAGATGTTGCAAAAAAAGTGCACGAATTAGAATACGAGCACTTTCCAAAAATCATTCAAGAAGTAGTTTTAAATTAGAAGTCGTTATATTTGCGTCCTAAATTAAAGTTCAGTCCAAAGTTAAATATAAACCTTTCATGCTCGTAAGTTGGTGCTTGATCTCCAATTGGTATTGAAACACCGAATTGAACAATAAATTTCACATACTTATATCCAATTTTAGATGTAATAACCGGCTCAAAAAATGTATCGTATTGAGCAGATGGGAAATTTTCTCCTTTTGGATCCATTTGAACCAACACAAAACGAGGAGAGAAACTACCGTCAAATATACCAGTAGAAATTCCTATTCCTGGCTGAATGAAAAAACGATTGTATCTAGCATCCTGGGAAATTATTTATCCTAAAATTCACGGAATTTTGAGTAAAATGTCAAATTATAACCAATTTACACAACCATTACTTGGTCAAAAGATTAGAAAATCATCGAAAGTATTTGATGATAAAAAAGTAACTGACCACCATGCAATTATCCCGACGGGCGTAGAAAAAAACTTGGCAGGCAACGAATGGAACGTATATGATGCGATTGCTCGCCAATTTATAGCCGCTTTTTATCCAGATTGTATTGTAGCTAAAACTACCGTGATAGGCGAAAGCAACGGCGTGAAATTCAAAGCGACGGGTAAGGAAATATTAGAAGAGGGTTGGCGAGTGCTATTTCCTAAACCAAAAAAGAACGCCAATTCAAAGCAAAACAATAGCGAAAAAAATCAAGACGAAGTGGTGCTGCCTTCTTTTAAAGTAGGCGAAACGGGCGAACACGAACCAGCTTTGGTCAAAAAAATGACGCAACCACCAAAGCAATTCACGGAAGCTACTTTGCTGCGAAGCATGGAAACGGCAGGCAAACAAATAGATGATGATGAGTTGAGAGACTTAATGAAAGCGAACGGCATCGGCAGACCTTCTACCCGTGCGAATATCATCGAAACACTATTTCGTAGAAAATACATTCAGCGCAGAAGAAAACTAATTGTACCGACGGAAATGGGCGTTCAATTGATTGATACCATCCAAAATGATTTGCTAAAATCGCCAGAACTAACAGGGCAATGGGAAAAACAATTGCGAGAAATAGAAGAAGGCACTTTTGGCGCAAAGCAATTTATTGAAAATATGCAAAATATGGTGTCGCAATTGGTAGAAGAAGTGCGAATGTCGAAAGGCGCAAAACTCGCTCCGCCATCCAATAATAAAAGGCCGATTGCAAAAAGCGAAACAAAAAGCATCAGTAAAAACACGCCAGATAGGGGAGTAGTGGGCGCAACTTGCCCTAAATGCGAAAAAGGAAAATTATTAAAAGGAAATACGGCTTACGGATGCAGCGAATGGAAAAGCGGCTGCGATTTTAGGCTGCCGTTTGAGTTTTTAAAAAAAGAAATACCGCCCAAACAATTAGAAAGAATCATCTCTCATGGTTCTACTATTTTACTTTCGGGATTTAAACAAGATAATAAATCTATAAAAGGAAAACTCTATTTGGATGAAAATAAAGTATTGAAAATCAAACTGAAAGAAACGCCTAACTTAGCTAGCACACCAGCTAAAACTATCCGAAAAACGAAGCAAGGCAACTCCAAAAAAACTATTCCCGACAAATTAACTTGCCCAAGATGCCAGCAAGGAAAAATCCTAAAAGGAAAAACAGCTTATGGTTGTAGCCGATGGAAAGAGGGTTGCGATTATAGAGTTGGCTTCGATGAAGTGCGGGCAGCAATAGGAGAAAGGGCAATAACGAAAGAATTGGTTTGGGAAATTCTTTCTAAGAAATAAATTTTTCTTTGACCATGTTTCAGAATGGTCAAAATGGTCAAAGCACCTTAATTTTTCCAAAAAAGAGAAAATGTTATAGATATGCAAAAATATAGCGTTTTTTTATTTTTGTAAATCAAAAGAATATTAAAACACAAAAAGCAATGTGTGTTTTTTTACAAAATATAGATTTATAGAATTTTACATTAAATTATAATCATAATATGAAATTAATTTTCGCAACGGCAAATCCTAATAAGATAAGAGAAGTTAATGAAATGTTATCGGGTGGTATGGATATTGCAGGTTTGAAAGACATCGGTTGCCATGAAGACATCGCAGAAACAAGCCCGACAATAGAAGGAAACGCACTGCAAAAAGCAAGATATGTTTTCGAAAACTATCAGGTGAATTGTTTCTCGGAAGATACAGGTTTAGAAATAGATGCACTGAATGGAGAACCAGGCGTTTATACGGCAAGATATGCAGGAGAAGCCAGAGATTCTAATGCGAATATGGCTTTAGCTATTAAAAATCTTGAAGATAAAACGGATAGAGGCGCACAATTTAAAACCGTTATTGCGCTAATTATTGACGGCAAAGAATATACCTTTGAAGGCATAGCAAGAGGAACTATTGCCCACCAAAAAATGGGTGATAAAGGTTTTGGCTATGACCCGATTTTTATACCAGAAGGTTACACAACGAGTTTTGCGCAAATGAGCGCAGAAGAAAAAAATAAAATTTCGCATCGTGGAAAAGCGGTGAGAAAATTGGTTGAGTTTTTAGAAAATTCAATCTGATGGTTGCATCTTTCTAGTATTTTCTGATAGCTATTAGGAAAACAATGAAACACTAAGACAATGTAACCGTTCAAATCATTACAGTTCTTTGACATATTGATTTTAACAAATATTGTATATTTCAATATTTGTTTTGTACTTTTAGCCAATGTTGTAAATTAATAAAATATTTATAATTTGTTAGTATTTGTAATATATTTCAATTTTACGTCCGTAGAGGAAGAATATTCAAATATTAATTTTTTTGTTCAACAACCTTATTAGTAGAGATGTATAAAGCAACGACAAGTTTAACAGTTCATGGCTTGTCACAACAAGAACTTATTGATGGCTGTATTAGGGGTAGGCGTGACTGCACGGGTGCACTGTATAGCTATTTTTCACCTAAAATGTTCGGTATTTGTCTTCGTTATGCGAATGATTATCACAGCGCAGAAGACATTTTACAAGAAGGTTTTATCAAGGTGTTTCACAACATCGATAGGTTTCGCAGCGAAGGTTCTTTTGAGGGGTGGATGAAGCGTATTTTTATCAATACTGCCATTGAGTATTATCGCAAGTCGAATAATCACAATGGTCATACTGAGCTGGATAGTGATGCTTCTTATCAGCACATTCCAGAAACTGCGCTTGAAAATCTAGCTACACAAGACCTTCTTAAACTTATACAACGCCTCTCACCGGGTTATCGAGCAGTTTTTAACCTTTACGTCATTGAAGGCTTTTCGCACAAAGAGATTGCTGGCATTTTAGAAATTTCGGAAGGAACGTCTAAGTCACAATTAGCTAGAGCGAGAGGATTACTTCAAAAGATGGTAAAGACTTTGAAATAAAGAGATGAGTATGCAACAAAACTTGGACGACTTGTTCAAGAAGGCTTTTGAAGACCATGAAGTTGCTCCACCAACTCATCTCTGGGATAACATCGAGAGAGAGTTGCCACCTGCGAGTGACGACCAAGTTTTTAAAAGAGCTTTCACGAACTATGAAGTTGAGCCATCTCCTGAGGTATGGAACAACGTCAGCCGACGCTTACCAATCAGTTTGGTACTAAAGCGTCATTTGACAATGTTGAGCCGAGTTGCGGCGGTTTTATTAGTGTTCATGTTCGGCATGATGCTAATGGACCAATTCAACATACCTTTTGTGAGTAGGAACAACGACATTAAAGCTGAGGTAAACGACCCTTTGGAGGATGCAAATCCGAAAGAGCTGTCGGGTTGGGATGTGCCTAGCACGCCCCACAAGAAATCCACCGATTTTACGCCACAGCAAACAGTCGAAGTTCAAAGTACTAATGTACGCCGTGCAATTCCAAAAGTGCTTAAAGAAGCATCAAGAGGAGATGACACGGAGTTTGTTCCAGTAAATGAAACCAACATTTCATCAATTAATAAGAAGGATGTGGTAAATGGACGTGATGCAGTTTTACAAAAACTGGATAACCCATCTTCTGAAAATGTTAAGGAATTGAAATCCAAAGAAGCTGTGCCAATTGCTTCTATTGACTATCTCCGACCTTTGGAGGCAGTTGATTTTAGAAATGGCGTGATTTCTCCTTCTCTTCCTTCGGATGAAATAGCTGTTTCAAATGCTTTAAGTGGTTTTATTCAGAATTTATCTTTAGAAAAACGAGCTGAACAAGAAATTGAATCCCAAAAGGATGAAATATTTCGTAATGATGCGATGACTTACCAAGGCTGGTACGTCGGAGGTGCTACGCAATGGAGTAATTCGTGGGTATTGAGTTCGGACATCAGCGACCAAATGGGAACTGCTGCTGATTATGCTTTAGACTATGGGAAAATGTTTGGGTTGAACGTGGGATACAAGTTCAACACGCATTTAGCTTTAGAATTGGGCATAAATCATAGCACTCAAGGTCAGCGTTATAGAGAAATTTTGAATGGAGAGCGCATCACTAGCGCAGATTTGACTTATGTACAAGTGCCAGTTACGG
The DNA here is from genome assembly GCA_942492005.1 of uncultured Saprospiraceae bacterium. Taxonomy (GTDB): domain Bacteria; phylum Bacteroidota; class Bacteroidia; order Chitinophagales; family Saprospiraceae; genus CAKZLL01. The sequence continues at coordinate 13,136 of CALOED010000002.1, read as the reverse complement.
TAAAATATCGTAGAAATGAAATTAGTAGCGAAAGAGTTGCTAGTTTGAGTTATGTGGCAGGTTTGCAGTACGGCCGTTCTTTGTATTCGCCTCGTTTAACGTCTTCGTTTAATGGCGAACCAGCGGACGTTCCAGCTGTAAATCAATCGCTTTTCGTGAAAAACGAATTGGGCGTAGTCGCAGGACTTGATTATGATGTTTTCCTAAATCGAAATTGGTCATTGAGCATAGGCGGTCGAGCAAGTGTAGGAACAGATTTGAGCCAGATGTTTGCCAATGGTAGTAGCTACAACGCATTGTTCGGAGTTCGAGCAGGCGTGAATTACCGATTTACAGACTAAAAGATTCTAACAGTTTTTTATAAAGGGCATCCTACTTTCGAGTGGGATGCCTTTTTTTTTGGGATTTTTGAGCTGTTTAAGAACTTTAAAACTCAAAAAAAACTTATTTTTATAATATGAAATTACTTAATGCTATTCAGATACAACAAAAGGTGAATCGCCTAGCTATTGAAATATTGGAAAACAATAGCGAGGAAAAAGAGATTATATTGGCAGGTATCAATAATAATGGGATGGCTTTTGCAGAACTCTTGCATAAAGCGATGTCAAGTATAACTTTGGTACAGCCCAATATTACGCTTACTCAATTGCAACTCAATCCTGCAAATCCAGTAGAGGAAGAGGTGAAAATGGGAATGCCATTTGAAAAACTAAAAGGTAAAGTAGTAGTCGTGATAGACGATGTGGCAAACACAGGACGGACGCTACAATATGCGATGTTGCCTATTTTGAGGATTATTCCCAAAAAAATAGAACTAGCCGTACTCATAGACCGAACGCATAAATCCTTCCCTGTAAGCCCTAATTATGTGGGATTGCAACTGAATACCACGCTCAAAAACAATATTGCTGTAAAAATCAGAGGCGTTGAAATGGAGGATTTTTCGGTGTTTTTGAATTAGAACACGGGGTAACACAATCGGTGTAATTTAGAAATCTGTAAATAATATGAACTGTACGAATTGTAAAACAAAACTGCTGAAGAGTGCAAGATATTGCCATCAGTGCGGCACAGAGGTCGTCACGAATGTCAAGCCTTGTCCGCATTGTGATATAAAAAATCCGAGCAATGCGAAGTTTTGTCATGCTTGCGGACAGTCAATGGATACAGAATCGGCTAAAAAGAAAACGTCGAAGAAGAAGGAAAAAACAAAAGCAGCAGCAGAGGAAGAACGCTTTGTGGCTACTTATCCGATTGTTTTTCATGCGGATATTGATAAAATTACAGAACAAATCAAAACGCATTTTTTTAAGGCATTGAAAAGTAGAGTAAAGGAGCAAAGCAGCGAATCGAAGTATAGCGAATACTTAGAGTTGTTTTATAATTCGGGCTTTAATTATTTTTTTGATGGCAGAATCAACCAACTTACCCATATTATCTTACCGCTCAAATCGGTAGATAGCGACCGAGCTGCTATTAAAATTGACCAATTATTGGACGAAGGATTCGAGATGCTTTTGGATAGATTTACGATTGAACACACAAAGCACCTAAATGAAATCCAGCTCTCAAATGCCGTTCTACGTTATCAATTCGCTAAAAAAGAAGAAGTAGAAAACGACCAAATGATATTTGATTATTTGGATTTGCAAGAAGAAAAAACGAAAAGATTTATACCAATTTCGTGAATATGCCTGTGGCTAAAATTCGGAACGCTTCGCAACATTTTCTGTTTCCTGCCAGAGATGAACCCATCTTAGTGATTGGCGACCAAACGGTTTTTGGCTCATGTAGAGAAGGATTTGCTTTTACCAACAAAGCATTGTACTGGAAAGCGCATTTCAATAAAGCGCAAAAGGCTTATTATCATGAGCTTTTTGAAGTAAAACGAGAGTCGGACTGGGTGAGCATCAATGGGCATTATTTTCATGTGAATCGCTCCATGAACTTTAAAATTTCAAAGCTGTTGAAAAAACTAAGGGCGCTGAATTGACAATAAATTTGGAGTATAACTTAATAAGGGCAATATTGTGATAAAAAATCATCATATTTTGTGACAAACTTATAGTCAAGTCGTCTTGAATTATGAATTTCATAACTATATTTTATAATAGACTTTATTCTAAAAAAATAGCTTGGCACAGGATGTAACGTGCTGATTTTGAGCTGTGTGCGTTGCACAAAAAACAGAATATCGTCTAATCAAACAAATCTTATAACTATGGCTAAAATTGTAACTGTAGAAGGAATCGGCCCAGCATTCCAAGAGAAACTAGAAAGCGCAGGTATTACAACTACCGAAGAATTATTGGCAGCTTGCAGCACGGCTAGTGCTAGAGAGGCTTTTGCAGCAAAAGTAGATATTCAACCTAAACGTTTGATGTCGTTTGTAAGTCGTGCAGACTTTATGCGTATCAAAGGCGTAGGTCGTCAGTTTTCTGAATTGTTGAACAACGTTGATATTCAAACCGTGGACCAGTTGGCAAGTGCGGATGCAGACGCAGTAAATGAAGCAATGACAAAAGTAAATGCGGAGAAAAATTTGACTAAAGCTGTACCTTCGGCGAAGCAAATTCAAGGATTTATTGATATTGCAAAAGGACTAGAAACAGCAGTGAAATTGTAGATTTTACTTGTTTTTATTCAAAAAGAGCCGCAAAGTTTTCATAAACTTTGCGGCTCTTTTGATTCTATCCGATGATTTTAAGATACTTTTTCTGATGAAAAAAAAATAGAAACTGGATAAATTCCTATTCATTTCTATTCCCTCCTTAGTGCATTCTATCGCCTCTCACTTCGAGCGTTTTCATAATTTCGACCTCGGCGGCTAGATATTCTTTCCATCGCTTTTGGACTTTCTCCTCGTCCATATAGGATTTGGCTAAGTCGATAAACAAGCGATAATGACCTGCTTCGGCTATCATAAACATTTTATAAAATTCCTTCAAATCATCATCTTCGATATGAAGCGATAGCAATCGGAAGCGTTCGCAGCTTCTGGCTTCTATGAGGGCAAAAGTGAGGAGTTTTTCAACTAAACGCTCGGTGCGAGAACCGCCTTTTTTTTGTAATTTAAAAAGAGCATTGACGTATTCGTCTTTTCGTTGTTTGCCGAGTTTGAGTTGGCGTTTTTCCAATTCTTGAATAACCAATCGAAAATGCCCCCATTCTTCGGTAACGATAGGAGCAAGCTGCTTGACCATATCGAACTGTTCAGGATATTGCTGAATGAGAGAAATGCACGAAGTAGCTGCCTTTTGCTCGCAATAGGCGTGGTCAGTGAGAATATCTTCAAGACTGATTTCTGCCAAATTGACCCATCGAGGGTCAGTAGGTAATTGTAAGCCGAGTACGGTTAGCGAAGTAGGTTGTTCGTTTTTCATGATTAGTGTTGCTTCAAGTTGAGTTTTTTTCAATAAAAAAGGATGAATGTAAACTACATTCATCCTTTTGCAAAAATATAAAAGAAAACATAAAAGTTATTTTTTCTTTTGTGTAGCATTATTGATACAGTTCAATTGATTGATAATAAAATCTACTTCTGTAACATCATAATCCTCAAAACCCTGACTCCAAACCATACGGACTTTATTCACTTCTGATTTTTTTAATTTTTTCTCCGAACGAGAGTCTATCACAAAGTAAGATTTATATACCGTTTGTTTTTTATTCCTGTCAATTCTTCCGCCATCTGCCTCGCCGCTCACTAACGTAATAGTAGTGCCATCGAGCAAACTAATCAACAATCTACTTCCTTCCAAAATACTTCCATAGTCTTGCTGTGCCGACTCGGAATCAAAAGTAAATTTTAGGTTGAGTGCCTTCAAGCCGGATACTTCTGACATGTGACCCGTAACGACTAAATAATGTCCTCCTTTCAAGAATTTTTCGAGTTCTGGATGCGTATAACCAAAGAAAAAGCTAGGCTTAGTAGCTACTTTTAGTTTTTTAGTGAATTGGTCCACCTCGTTCATATCGTAAGAACATTCTTGTTCTGGCTTTACGATTTTTACAATTTTGAATGGCTTAAATTGCTGCTTGACCAGTCTGGTTTGTTGCTTTTTCGAAGGTTTTTTCTTCCCTTTTTTAGCTACATTGAGGTCAGCGTTTATTTTATCCTTTTTCGACTTTTTAGTTTTGGTCAAATTTTTAGAAGACTTCTTACTCGTTTTCTTATTTTTATTCTTTTTCGATTTTTCTTTTTTTCCAGCTAATTTAGCGGCTTTTTTTTCTGCGGCTAATCGTTTCTTCTCTTCTGCTTTACGCTTTTTTTCTTCTTGCTTCGCTAACTTTTTACGAATACTCTCTCGCCTTTTTTGTGCTTTTTCGTATTTTTTAAGTTGTTTTTTTTGAGCGGAAGTCAATTTTTTCTTATTTACTTCTACTTTTCCAGCCTCTTGTTTGGCTTTGATGTCAGAAGAGATTTTGGCTTGTTTGTTTTGGTCAGCATATTCCCATGTGCCGTCAGGCATGAGTATAATGCGCTCTCCGTCAGCGTCAATCACATTGATTTGAGCATTTGCCGATGTTGCAACAAATAAATTAAAGGTAAATAAAGCTATAAATAAATATAAATAGTGCATAGTGTAATGATTTATTACTTCTTTAGATGCTCGGGGAGCTACAAAGTAACAGCTTTTTAACTGCAATACAAATAACTAATTTTTTTTATAAATAATCAAAATATATGTCTTTTTTAAGATATAATATTGATTATCAATGACAATTCTCTTAACGGCGAAATTAGCAATTAGTTATACTGATAGTTATCATAATTAATAATTTGACTACATTCGTAATGATTAGCAGCTATTAAATAATGAATTAACGGGCGAGATAAGCGACTAATTAATCAGATGGTCAATCGTGCTAGGTGCATTATAATCTTTATTTTGATTTAACTCAAAATACCAAATACCTATGGTCAAGGAGATTAAATAGGGTGCTGCAAAGGCAAGAACCTCTAATTCACGTATCCCAAAAATCAATAAAAATGGAGCAGTGCCAATAAGGATGGCTAAAAAATTGATAATGCCTTTTTTTTCTGCGGTGCTGTTTTCTCGCTGCGATACGAGGGTGACTAAAAGCATAAAAATCAGCCAACAGGGAATGGAGAAAATGCCGCCATAAAGGATAAACATCCCGATTCCGCCTATAACGTCGGCAAGGAGAAAGGTAGTATCTCTTGCTGCAATAGAAAAGAAAATAAGTATTACAGGAGATAAAAATACGCTGAATAACCAAACTTTGGTAGCGTAGCTGATAGCATTTGAAATTTTCATTTGAGTTGTTTTGATGCTTAAAATGTTTCGATAAATACTATTACGCACGCATCTTTCAAAAGTTTCTGAAAGTTTATGATATTATTCTTTTTCTTTCAAAGTTTGCTTAATTTCATTCAATTTGAGCATACAATCAATAGGAGTCATGCCGTTAATGTCCAAATCGAGAATTAAATCTTTTAATTTGGCAAGGGCAGGGTCAGTGCCTGTTTCAAAAATATTCAACTGATATGCTTGCGTTGGCATCGCTTTGAGTTGTTCGTCAATATGATTATTATCAATAGATTTTTTTTCGAGTTGGCTAAGAATAGTAGCAGCACGCTCCACGATGCTGCGAGGCATTCCAGCCATTTTAGCTACATGAATTCCAAAACTATGATGGCTACCGCCTTCTATCAGTTTACGCAAAAAAATCACTTTTTGCCCAATTTCTTTCGTCGCTACATTAAAGTTTTTGATACGAGGAAATTTATTCGCCAATTCGTTGAGCTCGTGATAATGGGTGGCAAAGAGCGTTTTGGGCATCGCTTGACCATTATCGTGCAAGTATTCAGCTATTGACCAAGCTATGGAAATACCGTCATAGGTGCTAGTTCCTCGCCCGATTTCATCCAGCAATATCAAACTCCTCGAGCTGATATTATTCATAATACTTGCCGTTTCGTTCATCTCTACCATAAAGGTACTTTCGCCCGAAGAGATATTGTCAGATGCACCAACTCTCGTAAATACTTTATCAATCAAGCCGAGTTTGGCGGATTTTGCTGGCACAAAACTCCCCATCTGAGCCATAAGAGTAATCAATGCCGTTTGGCGCAAAATAGCAGATTTACCCGACATATTCGGGCTCGGTGATAATCATAACTTGTTGATTATCATTGTCCAAATACACGTCATTAGGCACATACTCCTCATCTAAGCGGAGTTGTTGTTCAATCACAGGATGCCGCCCGTCTTTGATGTCAATCGTCAAAGTATTGTTCATTTCTGGTCGGCAATAGTTGTGTCGAACGGCTATTTTTTTGAAAGCAAGCAAACAATCTATTTGCGCAATCAATACGCTATTCAACTGAACGGGCTTGATGTAGTCGTTCAAAGATTCTATGAGGTGTTGGTAAATCTCTTCTTCGAGAGCTAATATTTTTTCTTCTGCGCCTAATATCTTAGTCTCTAGCACTTTAAGCTCTTCTGTAATGTATCGCTCGGCGTTGGTCAGTGTTTGTTTGCGTATCCAATTGTCGGGAATGAGATTTTGATTTTTATATTTATTCGTGACTTCAAGATAATAGCCAAACACATTATTGAAGCCAATTTTTAGGCTAGTAATGCCGGTAGCCTTTGCCTCTTTTTGCTGAATTTGCACCAAATAATCTTTGCTATTACTGACCAAACCACGCAACTCATCCAATTCGTCGGATACATTATCTTTTATCACGCCACCTTTATTCAGATTAACAGGCGGCTCATCCATGATGGTTTTCGCAATATAATCTTTGATAATCGTACAAGGGTTAATGCGTTCGGCTATCTGGTTCAAGTGTTCATTTTCTACCTTTGACAATAGCTCTTTAGTCGGTTCTATGACGGACAACGCCCTTTTGAGTTGCACTACTTCACGAGGATTGATTTTGCCGAGCGGCACTTTAGAAATCAGCCGTTCAATATCGCCGACTTGCCGAATGTACTGCTCCAGTTCATTGCTCAAACCATCTTCATGTATGAAATAATCTACCATTTTGTGGCGAGCTTCTATGGGCGTTCGATGCTTTAAAGGCAGTACCACCCATTTTTTAAGTAAGCGTGCGCCCATTGGCGAAACCGTTTTGTCTAGTATTTTAATCAATGGCACACCGCCCTCGTGCGTGCTGTGTATCAATTCCAAATTACGAATCGTAAACCTATCCAACCACACGTAGCGGTCGGGCTGAATGCGTGCAATCGCATTGATGTGTTGGATATTATTATTTTCAGTAGCTTCCAAATAATGCAAAATAGAACCTGCCGCTACTTGCGATAAATGAAGTTCTTCTATTCCAAAGCCTTTTAGCGTTTGCACGCCAAAGTGGGAGAGGAGCTTTTCACGGGTATAATCGACGGTATAAACCCACTCTTCGAGCGGAAAGGTGTAAAACTTAGAACCGAAAAATTGTTCGAAATCTGACTTATAGCTTTTTGAAAAAATAATTTCGGATGGGCTAAAGGTTTGCAACATTTTATCAATATAAGAAGTGTCGCCCTCGCAGACCAAAAACTCGCCCGTACTCACATCGAGTAACGCCATCCCAAAAGCATTTCTACGCCCAAAATGCAATGCTGCTAAATAATTGTTGGATTTGGTATCCAAAAGATTATCGCTCGTAGTCAGGCCAGGTGTAATGATTTCTGTAACCCCTCGTCGAACTATTTTTTTCTCTTTGCTCGGTTTTTCGAGTTGCTCACATATTGCCACTCGAAACCCCGCTCGTACCAGTCTCGGCAAATACAAATCCAAAGAATGATAAGGAAACCCCGCCAACTCAATATCTACGCCTCCATTGTTTCTTGCCGTAAGCACAATGCCCAATACGCCAGCCGCCGTTACCGCATCTTCACCAAAAGTTTCATAAAAATCGCCTACTCGAAATAATAAAATAGCATCGGGATGTTTTGCTTTTACATCAAAATACTGCTTCATTAATGGTGTTACTCTGTTGGGTTTTTTTTTGGTTGTACGTTTTGCCAATGGACTTGAGTTTTATAATTGAAAAAATGAGAAGTATAATTTTTAGCACTTCCTATTTTTAAAATATTTAAATTTGGTGAATGGACAAAGATAATTTTTTTTAAAATGGATTAGAAAAGCAATAGATTTAAATTTAAAAAATTTGATAGGTTTTCTAATCTCATGTTTTTTTTAAAAAAAATGAATAACATAAAATGGAAAATAGCAAGCTGTCAGCCGATAAGTTGCTATTGTACTTATGTTTAAAATTTGAAAAACAATCTATTCATCATTATCATTCATCACAATGTTGCAAATCAAAAGAACTAACTCCACCGACGCAGATTTTATCGAATTGGTCAAATTACTGGATGCTGATTTGGCGAAGCGAGACGGAGAAGAACACGCTTTTTATGCTCAATTTAATACGATTGATGCCCTTCAATACGCCGTAGTTGCCTATAAAGATGGAGTGCCTTTGGGCTGCGGTGCGATAAAACTATTTGAAGAGGGCGCAATGGAAGTCAAGCGAATGTACGTCTTGCCCAATAGCCGAAGAATGGGTGCTGCTGCCCAAGTTTTAGCAGCTTTAGAGGAATGGGCAACGGAATTGAATTGCCATAAATGTGTATTGGAAACAGGCAAAAAACAGCCAGAAGCCATCCAATTATACTTAAAATGTGGGTATGAAATCACGGATAATTACGGGCAATATATTGGAGTAGAAAATAGTGTTTGTTTTGAGAAGGTGTTGGGATAATGAAAGTTAACCATACTACTATACAAAATAAAAAACCTGCCGACAGGCAGGCACAATAGGCATATAGTTTTTTGATGAGTTTTCTCATAAAAAAATGTAGCCTAGGAATAGGATATTTTCAAAAGGTTTGACACCTAAAATCCTTATAAAAAGGATAAAAGTCTAGGTATCAAACGCTTGCGAAGCCTAACGCTCCTTTTAAATACTCCGCTAGTTTCAGAGTTAAGCGCAGCGACTCTGAAATTCTGTATCCTTCACGTCTTAGACGTGCAAAAAACATATTGTCATTAGAAAACAACGGGACAAGCCACCGTTGGATGAAACTACATAAAGCACCTTGATATAATTAAAATATCAAGGTGCTTTTATATTTAAATCTATAAACTCAAATTACCTTACAATCATTAGCTTTTTCGTTTGATTTCCGATGCGTACAAAATACATTCCTTCCGCCCATTGCTGCGTATCAATATTAATTGATTCTTGAAAAATGGATTGGTGAACAACCATTCCAATAGCATTATAAACCAATACTGTATTCTCTTGATAGTCGTTATTTCCTATTTTAATAGTAAAAAATGCTCTAGCAGGATTTGGATATATTGATATATCTAAAGGAGCATTGTAAACTTCAACACTAGATGTAGTCGTGCCATTTTCTGCGCCAAAAGTGGGTACTAATGTTTGAAAAGGACCTGTTCCATTAGGAAATCTTCCAAAAGCAACATCCGTAGTCTGCGTACCAAAAGCCACTGAATCTATAACTGTCTGGCTTGCATCCGTCAAATAAATAGTCTCTCCTCCAGCCGAAATTTTAAAATCGGCATGATATCCACTTTGAGTATCATCTTTATCTGCCCATACGACAATATAGCTGTCTGGCTGCAATACAGTGCCACTCGGAAAAGTAAATAAAGTTAAATCTGTATCATCATCACTTAGCCCATAACCACTAATGTCAATAGCGGAACTACTATTATTATATAATTCAATCCAATCATCGTATTCTCCATCTTGGTCAGCAACAGTAGTGTCATTCGATGCCATAAATTCATTAATAACGATGTCACCTGCTGCGATTCCTCCCGTTGCCGTTATATTATAAAATTCATGTTGCGCCCTTACAGGAGAAAATTTTCCGATGGTATTATTTTCTGCATAAATATAATACTCCGTAGTAGTTGCATTGATGACCATATCTGCGCCAAAAACATTATCATTAGCAGCTCCATCATTATGATTTCCATCATCAAACATTTCTACTTTCTGAAATGGTGCGTCATCCTCACTGCGATACCTCAAATATACATTTTGCTCATTCATCACAGTAGCCGTTACTGTAATGGTATTACCAATTGCTGGTGCGTTATTGGATAAAAGAATATTACTAATAGATGGTTGAGTAGCCGTAAAATCACTCTGAGCCATCAAGTAAGTATATCTACCATTCATTAAATTGGTTAATCCTGGCGTGCTGCTTCCTCCGCCTGGTCCACCGCCAGTAGTCACATCAGTGGTCAAGTTCGAATTAAACTGTTGATAAGTATAAAATTTATTTGGGTCAGCTTGAACAGAAGCATTTATTGTACTCCTTAAACTTTGAGCCATAGTATAGTAAGGCCCATTATTGGTAAAGTTTTCTGTAAGAATGGTTTTCAAGTGCGCCAAATACATTTTCTTATAAGTCGGAACAGATAATAATTGGCTGACCAGTGGAAAATTAGCGTCATTGCTATGAAGTAAATGACTCATCTGTCGTTTAGCAGTAGTACCATTAAGATTCCCACTTCCTGTATCTGAGAAAGTTCCAAAAGACTCGTTTAAATCCCAAACGATAGACAAAAATCTATCAAAGTCATCTCGATAGAGATAATAATTTTGAGCAAATCGACCAATATAGCTGTCAAGATTTACAATGACATTGTCAAAAGCAAGCATCCATAAGGCTCTATCTACATCCAATATCTGCTCAATGTCCGCTATGTTGTTTTTTAATGTATCGCATAGATTAATCAGCCCTTGCCAACCGTTATCAGATTTTATTTCATAAGCATCATCATAACTGGTGCTGCTCTGCCCCAAATATACCAAATTAGGAAAATCAGAAGTTTGTGGGCCTGCTCCAGCAGGAGGATTACATTTTACAAAGTCATTGTTTTTTGAACCAAATCTATCTTTTAGAAATGTTTTTGAAACAGCTTCAGTATTGGAATACAAACCGATTAAAGTACCATTTACATAAAGATTAGCAAAGTTAGCTTCTGGCGCATCCATGTACTGTCTAAGTATTTGGTAGCCCAATACATCTCGTAAAAATGACGGGTCTTTATACGCATTGGCTAGTTTTATATCTTTATAACCTTGATAATCTTGCTCCTTATAAGTATCCAACTCAATGTGCCAAGGATTTTTTACTTGATTAGCCTGGTAGGTACTATTGCCCTTATATTTTACGCCTACGCTATCGAAAACTACCCCATTGATAGTGACACTATCCGCCATGATGTAATCTTCCGTAGTAGCATAAGCATTATCCATGAGTTGATCCCAGTTGTTTTGAGAAAAATGCACTTGAATATTTTGAACATTAGTCATGTCATAAAAATCTTGACTAAATGAAAGCGTTGCTTGACTAAGAAGTAAGACAAGAATGTAAATTGTAAACCTAGGTTTTGTCATGTTTGTTATTATTTAATTTGAAATTTATCCTTTAGACGAACAATAATTAAAAAACTTTCGGTTATAGAATTTTTTTTTTTCTTTTGTTGAATTGACCTGCGAAGTTTTTAAAACTTTGTAGGTCTAATTATTTGATAATTTTTTGGACTTGCCCAAAATCTGTATGGTTTTAAATACTTATAATATAGCGTAACATCAGTTTTTTTTTAAAATAAATTTAAAACCATACAAAACGAAAAAAACATATTAAAACCTGCCTGTCGGCAGACAGGCAGGTCTACAGGCAGGCTTTAAAAAGGCATCGAAGACGCTACGAAAAGAACCTATTTTTTGTATGGTTTTAAAAAAATAAAAAGCCACCGCCATCAGTTCCAAAACCAATAGCGGTAGCCCATTTAATATTTACTTCATCTCCAACTCGATTGGAGTCCTAATTATCATTTATCCACCGAAATCGCATCCACTTCCTTCTCCTTAATCATCTTGTTCAAAGCAGGAATATCTTCATCCACTACCTTTTTAAGACGTTTCAATTCCGTATCAATAAAACCCCAAATTTCATTTTTGACAGCAATTGCTTGTTCCGTCGGCTTGAAATCGCCAATACTGACCAAAGAATTCAAATGTGCCAATTTATTATTCAAACGAATTGGGAAATTCAATGGGTCTTGACCAGAACGGTTTTTGGTTTGGTACAAAGTCTCTTCGATATTGGTCAATTCCTTGATGATAGATTTTGATTTTTTAACAATATCTTTCATCTCTTCATCGTCAGCTAAACGCTTATTGTAAGCCTTCAATTGGTCACGAACAGCACGGATTTTGGTAATAGATTCGTGCGTTTCAGTGACTTTATCTCTCAAATCTTTCAAATAATCGAACTGTGCTTGCATATCTGCTACACTTGCCGATGAGTTCGGATTTTTCAAGATTTCAAACTCCTGCTCTTGTGATTCACCGTTTACAGTGAGTTTTACTTTGTATTTACCCGGTACGGCTTGGGGGCCAGCTAAAGAAGCCCACCAGTTAATCATGCCTTTGAAATCTTTGGCATTTGGATAACGCAATCCCCAAGAAAACATATTGCCTTTTTCCTTGACGGTTAATTTTTGACCACGCTCTTTAGCGTAAGTCGAATAAGTTTGAATTTCATCGCCATCCATTTCCATAAAGGTCAAAGAAACCGAGTCCTTTTTCTCATCGTAATTTTTCAAATAAAAATTAACCATTACGCCGCCGGGGTGATTTAAACCTGCTGTTTTGATGGCACGTTTGCTTTGTCCGCCATCCATTCTATACGCTGGCATTGGCTGATACAAAACTGTTTCAGCGGCCTTTTTATCATCAGATAATTGGTGTAAAACCGTCAAATCGTCAATAATCCAAATCGAGCGACCTTGCGTTGCTGCAATCAAATTATCGTTCTTAATCGTCAAGTCCGTAATTGGAACAATTGGTAAATTCATTTGGAATGGCTGCCAATTTTTACCATCATCGAATGAAATATACATTCCCGTTTCCGTTCCTGCGTACAATAAACCCTTGCGTTTCGGGTCAGCACGCACTACTCTTGTGAAATGGTCATTCGCAATTCCATTCGTGATTTTCTCCCATTTTTCACCATATTCAGACACTTTATATAAATACGGTTGGTAATCGCCCAATTTATAGCGAGTTCCAGCCACGTAAACCGTTCCATCCTCGAAAGGAC
>CALOED010000001.1:0-9202 GCA_942492005.1 uncultured Saprospiraceae bacterium | reverse complement strand
GCAAAATCAAAAATAATAAAACATTTCAGACCATAAAATCTAATTCTAAACTATCTCCCAAAAATCCCCTAACTTAGACCACACAAAATTTCAAAATACCAAAACAAAAAAATCAAACCAAATGAAAAAACACCAATTCATCCTCCTAACCTTAGCATTACTAATAGCCATCCCAACCCAAGCACAACGCAAGAAAAAGCGCAAAAAAAACAAGTCCAAGCAAGAACAAACAGTCGATGCCAGTCAATACAACAGCCTAAAATTTAGAAACATCGGCCCATTTCGAGGCGGACGGTCGAATGCCGTGAGTGGTGTGATAGGTGGCCCGATGACGTACTACATGGGCAGTACAGGCGGTGGCGTTTGGAAGACGACGGATGCGGGCGTGAGTTGGAAAAATATCTCAGATGGCTTTTTCAAAACGGGTTCCGTGGGTGCGATTGCGGTGTCGGAGAGCGACCCGAATGTGGTGTATGTCGGCATGGGCGAACACGCTATTCGAGGAGTGATGACTTCGCACGGTGACGGTGTTTACAAGTCCGTCGATGCAGGCAAAACGTGGAAACATCTCGGTTTACCGAACTCTCGACATATTGCTAGAATTAGAATTCATCCAACCAATACCGATATTGTTTATGTCGCAGTGCAAGGCGCAGCGCACGGGGCGAGTGCCGACCGAGGCATTTATAAATCCACAGATGGCGGCGCAACTTGGCGCAAAACCTTGTTTATCGACGACAATACTGGCGCATCCGACATCAGTATGGATGTGTCAAATCCTCGCATTTTATACGCTTCGACTTGGGAACATCGACGTTTTCCGTGGACAGTGCAAAGTGGTGGCGCAGGTTCTGGCTTTTGGAAATCCACCGATGCGGGCGAAACTTGGAAACGCATTTATTCAGGTTTTCCAGACTTGATTGGTAAGACTTCAATTGATGTATCAAGAGCTAATCCGAGTGTGGTGTATGCGATTGTGGAAGCCGAGCCAGAACACGCAGGTGTTTATCGCTCAAATAATGGCGGAAAGTCATTTAAGCACGTTTGTAAAGACCGAGTGACGATTGCTCGCTCGTGGTATTATATGGAGATTTTTGCTGACCCGATGGATGAAAATATCGTTTATGTGATGAATGCGCCTTATTTGAAATCCATTGATGGTGGAAAGTCATTCCAATCTATTGCAGTGCCGCATGGCGACCAACACGATATGTGGATAAATCCGACCAACAATAAAAATATCATCAATGCGAATGATGGCGGTGCGAATGTGTCGTTCAATGATGGTGCGTCGTGGTCATCGCAGCAAAATCAACCGACTTCGCAGTTTTATCGAGTGATTGCGGACAATCGTTTTCCGTATCATGTCTATGGCGGACAGCAGGACAATTCGACGGTGGCGATTGCCAATCAAACCAATCATGGTACGATTAATTGGAAAGATTGGTATGCAGTTTCGGGTTGCGAATCGGCATTTTTAGCCTTCGACCCTGACGACCCAAGATTGGTGTATGGTGGCTGTTATCAAGGCAATATTTCGGTGTATGACCACGAGACGCAAACCGAAAAAGACATCATGGCTTATCCGTTTCAAGGGTTGAGTATGGTGTTAAAAGATATGAAATATCGCTTCAATTGGAATGCGCCGATTGTGGCTTCTCCGCACAATTGGAACAAGATTTATCATGGTGGGAATAAGGTATTAATGACCACCGACGAAGGACAATCTTGGAAAGAAATCAGTCCAGATTTGACGAGAAACGACACGACCAAACACGGGCCTGGCGGTATTCCGATTACCATCGAAGGCGCAGGCGGTGAGAATTACAACACCATTTCTTATATGGTCGCTTCGCCACACGCTGATGGCGAATTGTGGGTTGGTAGCGATGACGGTTTATTGCATTTATCAAAAGACGATGGCGGAAATTGGGAAAATATCACGCCTAAAAACATCGGTGAAGCCTTAATCAATGCCATTGAAATATCGCCTCACACGGCTGGTACGGCTTATATCGCAGTGACAAAATACAAGTTCAATGACTTCACGCCAATGGCATACAAAACCACGGATTACGGTAAAACGTGGACAGAAATCACAAATGGTTTTGCCAATGAGCATTACGTCAGAGTAGTTAGAGAAGATACCAAAGTCAAAGGTTTGCTCTACGCTGGAACGGAACTTGGCTTATATATTTCATTCAATGATGGTGAAAATTGGCATTCAATGCAGTCGAATTTGCCTATTTGTCCGATTACGGATTTATTCGTTCATCCCAAAGAGAATGATTTGGTGGTAGCAACTTCGGGTCGAGCTTTTTGGATTTTGGATGATTTAACGCCTATTCAAGCGACCAAAGGAGAAATTGCTGATGATGAAATGCTATTATTTACATCAAAAGAAACGATGCGATATAATGCGCCGAGTGGCAAAAGCGCAACGGCTGGACAAAATCCAATGAACGGTGTGATTATAGATTATTACTTGCCGAATGCGATTGGTGGCGATACGGTTTTGACGTTAGAAATCGTAGATAAAAATGGAACGGTTGTTCGTTCGATGACCAATCAAAAGCCAGAAGGTGAACCGTATTTTGGAGAATCTTCTCCGAAGAACCTATTCAATCTTCTAAAGGTTTGCATCGTATCGCTTGGGATATGCGCAGCGAAGGCGTAGTGGGTATTCAAGATGTTTTTGTCTTTGGTGGTTACGATGGAAGTACTGTTCCGACTGGCGATTATACGATACGTTTGTCCTCGAATGGCGAAACGCTAGAAACGACTTTTACACTCGCTCCTGACCCAAGATTGAAAGCAACGGCTGCCGATTATCAAGTACAATTCCAACTGATGCAAAACATCGAAAAAGATGTGATTGATATTCATAAATCAGTCACTGAAATGCGTCAAGTTCAATCTCAGTTGGAGAATGCTATTTCAATTATAAAGCTACACGACGGACAAGAGGAATTAATAGCACAAGGCGAAAGCATTCAAAAACTCTTAACCAAATGGGAAAGCAATATCATTCAAACGCAACAAAAGACGTTTCAAGATGTGATTAACTTTCCAAATAAATTGAATACGGCTTTGCTTAGTTTAAAGTCTCGAATTGATGGTCACGACCCAAGATTGACGGCTGGCGCAAAGGCTCGTTACAAGGATTTAAAAGATGAATGGATAAAGCATAAGTTGGCGTTGCAATTTATTATTGAGAAGGAGATTTCGGCGTTTAATGAAAGATTTGAGGCGAGTGGGGTTAGTATTTTAAAAGTGCCGGGGCGAGAGTAGTTTTTTAAACACAATAGGCACATAGAAAAGACATAAAGTGAGTTTTATTTTTCTAAGGAAAAATAATTGGGAATAAAACGCTACTTAATTTTCTCAAAAATTAAAATACGTATTTGTCATTTTTCTATGTGCCTATTGTGTTTAAAAAATGCCGAAACGAGAGTAGTTTTTTAACACAATAGGCACATAGAAAAGACATAAAGTGAATTTTATTTTTCTAAGGAAAAATAATCGGGAATAAAACGCTACTTAATTTTCTCAAAAATTAAAATACGTCTTTGTCATTTTTTTCTATGTGCCTATTGTGTTTGAAAAATGCCGAAACGAGAGTAGTTTTTTAACACAATAGGCACATAGAAAAGACATAAAGTGAGTTTTATTTTTCTAAGGAAAAATAATTGGGAATAAAACGCTACTTAATTTTCTCAAAAATTAAAATACGTCTTTGTCATTTTTTTCTATGTGCCTATTGTGTTTAAAAAATGCCGAAACGAGAGTAGTTTTTTAACACAATAGGCACATAGAAAAGACATAAAGTGAATTTTATTTTTCTAAGGAAAAATAATTGGGAATAAAACGCTACTTAATTTTCTCAAAAATTAAAATACGTCTTTGTCGTTTTTTTCTATGTGCCTATTGTGTTTGAAAATTAGGTTGTTGGGTTGATTTTATCTTTTTATTAAAAAAATATTTGTTATATGATAGCCTTATATTTACTAGATACGAACTAATTTTTTCTAAAAACTAAAATTTCAGATGAAAAAACAACACCTTATATATTTATCATTCGCAATACTATTGACCGCTTGCGACCCTGCTCGAATGCTTTTTATAGAAAATCAAACGAAGGAAACCATTGAAGTGACTATTTATACTGGAGATTGCAAAGGATATGTCATCAATGAAGACGACGCAGAAATGTTGAAAAATATAGTCATCGCAGCCGATTCATTAAATAAGCATGAATTATATTTAGGAATGGGAAAATGGACAGAGGAATCTTTTGCCAATTTAAAGGATTGTATTACTTCTATTTCCGTGCTTCAAAATGGCAAGGAACGAGTTTATGAAGGTGAAGCATTGCAAAAAATGATTATTGGGAAAAACATTGGAAAATTTATGAGTAGTCAGGTTAATATTGTTATTTCGGAGTGATGTTTTTTAACACAATAGGCACATAGAAAAGACATAAAGTGAGTTTTATTTTTCTAAGGAAAAATAATTGGGAATAAAACGCTACTTAATTTTCTCAAAAATTAAAATACGTCTTTGTCATTTTTTCTATGTGCCTATTGTGTTTGAAAATTTAGCATATTATTGAGAAGGAGATTTCGGCGTTTAATGAAAGATTTGAGGCGAGTGGGATTAGTATTTTGAAAGTGCCGGGGCGAGAGTAGTTTTTTAACACAATAGGCACATAGAAAAGGCGTAAAGTGAATTTTATTTTTCTAAGGAAAAATAATTGGGAATAAAACGCTACTTAATTTTCTCAAAAATTAAAATACGTCTTTGTCATTTTTCTATGTGCCTATTGTGTTTGAAAATTTAGCATATTATTGAGAAGGAGATTTTGGCGTTTAATGAAAGGTTTGAGGCGAGTGGAATTAGTATTTTGAAAGTGCCGAAGCGGAAATAATTCAATATTTGAAAGTTAATTTTTTGCTCATTTAATAGGCATTTTATAAATTTAAAGTTCTTTGAAGGTTTGCCTATTTGTGGGTACAAGTCCTCAAAGAACCCTTTTTTTTAATAACAAAAATGAAAACAAATGAAATTAAAGTCTCTAATTTTCAGACTACTACTAAGCTGTTTTTGCTGTTTTATTGTATCCTATTCTAATGCCCAGGTTCTAGGAATTAAACCTGGTTTCAATATGCACTTCACTACTCCCAATGGCTTGAATTATGTCGTGGACAGATACAACGAAACTCGGTCATTCTTAGAAGAAGATATGCAGCACTTCAATAATTTAGACGGCTTTACTTATGGTATCTTTTTTGCCGCCAAACCACTTTTACTTGAAGTCGGCTTCGACCATCGTTCTCAAACCCGTTCTGCTACTGGCTTTAACAATTCAAATATTCTCACCCAGCGAGATCTCCGAATCGTCATTAACACACTTAATCTCGGACTTGGCTTGGGGGATTGGCTCATTCAAGATAAAGCTTTGATAAAATTTGGAGGTCGTATTAACTTAGGAGGTATTAGGGTTCGTACAAGAGTAGGAACGGAAGAAAACATCAAAGATGAAGAATGGGACGACGTTAATAGTGGCCTATATATGGATTTCGATATTGGCGTGAAAATTATCACTAAGTACTTTTGGATAGAACCTTACTACACCATAAGTCCTAAGAATTTTACAGATGTAAGTGATGTCAATGCGGCTATTAATCCAAATACTTACCAAGATGATCCTGCTGTTATTCCCTTAGAAGCGAATGGTTTTGGTCTTCGGCTTGCTTTCTCTTTATCTAGTCTTAGTTTCGATATGTAAAATCATTAAAAGGAATAGAATAAATCACCATATTTCGGTTTGTGCTTACACTATATTTCAGCGCAAGCGCAAACCGAAAAAATTATCAATTTGCCTATTTTTAATAACTTTGCTTGATTTAAAAAATTCAAAACCAAATAAATCGAGCCATGCAACGTATTCTCCTCCTCTTACTTTCCATTATTTCTTTAGAAATATCCGCTCAAATAGATTTTGAACCATTCCAATATCGAAACATTGGCCCAACTCGTGGCGGCAGAGTCACCGCAGTAGCTGGCACAGTACATCAACCCAATGTTTTTTACATGGGCAGTACAGGCGGTGGCGTTTGGAAAACCGATGATTACGGGCAAACGTGGAATAATATTTCAGATGGCTATTTCAAATCACCTTCGATTGGCGCAATTCGAGTCGCCAAAAACGACCCTAACATTATATATGTCGGAACGGGTTCGGATGGTTTGCGCAGCAATGTAATAAGCGGAAAAGTCGTGTATAAATCCGTGGATGCGGGCAAAAGCTGGAAACATATCGGACTTGAAAACGTGGGGCAAATTGGCGCAGTAGAAATACATCCGACGGATAATAATATTGTATTCGTAGCGGCTATCGGTCAGGCTTTTAGTGCCAACGAAGAACGTGGCGTATATCGAACATTGGATGGCGGACACTCTTGGGAAAAAGTGCTTTACCTTTCGGATACAACGGGTTTTGTGGATTTGGAATTTATGCCCAGTAATCCCAATATCATTTACGCTGCCGCTTGGCGAGCAGAACGCAAGCCCTGGACTATCATCAGTGGCGGAAAAGAAAACGGCATTTATAAATCCATTGATGGCGGCAATACTTGGAATAAACTCGAAAATGGCTTGCCCTCCGGCATCGTTGGCAAAATAGACTTAGCCGTTACGCCAGCAGATTCAAAAGTGGTTTATGCACTCATAGAAGCTCCTAGCGGCAAAAATGGAGTCTATCGCTCCGATAATCAAGGCGAAACATTTCATCATCAATCCGACCGTTTTATACTAACGCAGCGAGCTTTTTATTATATCAATATCGAAGTGGACCCAACGAATGCGGACATTGTTTACCTTCCTGTTCAGTCTAATCTGAAATCTACAAATGGCGGCAAAACATGGCAATTTTTGCGAACGCCGCATGGCGACAATCACGATATTTGGATAAACCCCAATAATCCAGATTTGCAAATACAAGCCAATGATGGTGGCTCAAATATCACTTTCAATGGCGGAAAAACATGGAGTACGCAACTCAATCAGAACACCGCTGAAATATATCAAGTAGAAGTAGATGACCAGTATCCGTATTGGCTCTATGGCGGACAACAAGACAATTACACCACGATTTCAGTGCCGAGTTTGCCGCCTTATTCGCATCAAGCGGGTAGCATGGGATTGGTAGTGAATACGGGCGGTTGCGAAACAGGGCCTGCCGTGCCAAAGCCCGGTAATCCCGACATCGTTTATGCGAATTGTAAAGGCTTGTTTAGTGTTTTTAATAAAAAAACAGGGCAGGAAAAACAATACTACGTTGGCGCACAATACATTTATGGACACAACCCCAAAGATTTGAATTTCCGTTTTCAGCGAGTTTCGCCCATTCACGTCTCGCCACACGACCCCGATGTGGTTTATCACACGTCTCAATACGTGCATAAAACCACGGACGAAGGCAAAACATGGGAAATTATTTCACCAGATTTGACGGCTTTTGAACCTAGCAAACAAGTGATTTCGGGCAGCCCGATAACACGTGATATTACAGGCGAGGAGTATTACAGTACGATTTATTCCATTCGAGAATCTCCTATACAAGCGGGCGTAATTTGGGTAGGCGCAAACGATGGTCCCGTTCATCTCACGCAAAATGGCGGCAAAACATGGGCGAATGTTACGCCAGCTTCTTTGCCCAAAGGCGGTCGAGTAGATGCCGTAGAACCATCTTCGCACAACCCTGCGAAGGCTTACATTTCGGTGTTACGCTATCAGTTGGGCGATTGGAAACCTTATATTTACAAAACCGAAGATTACGGCAAATCGTGGACATTACTCACCAATGGCAAAAATGGAGTGCCTCACAATTTCCCTACTCGTGTGGTGCGAGAAGACCCCGACCGACAAGGATTGCTTTATGCAGGAACGGAATTTGGTTTGTTTATTTCATTGGATGATGGCGAAAATTGGCAGCCTTTTCAGCAAAATTTACCCGTTACGCCTATCACTGATATTAAAGTGCATCGAGAAGATTTAGCCATTTCTACAATGGGACGTGGCTTTTGGATTTTGGATAATCTCACGCCGCTCCACCAGAATTATGATAAAATGGCAGCTACCGAAGTTCATTTATTCAAACCTAAAACCGCTATTCGTTATCGCTACGGGCGTGGTTATGGCAATTATCCTCGTCCTGCTGCCGAGATTGACTATTATCTTCCGACCAATTCAAATGAAATTATTCAATTAGAAATTGTCAATCAAAATGGTAAAGTCATCCGAGCTTTTACGAACCAAAATAAGAAAGGCAACGACCAAAGCCCTGCATTGGATTCTTTCGATATGGCTACTCAAGCCGTGTTTTATGTTTATAATCCTAGTTTAAAAACCAATAAGGGATTGAACCGTTTTCGTTGGGATTTTCGGATGAATGGCGCATGGGATAAGCAGCAGCGCAGAAGTTTTCAAGGCGGGCCACAGGTCGCTTCTGGCAATTTTACTGTCCGCCTAAAAATCGGCAATATAGTCAAAGAACAGCCCCTGACCATCGTTACTGACCCTAAAGTATTAGCCAACGGAACGTCTGACGATGATATTCAGAAGCAAATGGAATTGAATTTACAAATCGTAAATCTCTTGTCTAATACCAAAAAATTGGCGCATCAAGTGGACGTAGAAATTAAAAAACTCGAAAAGTCAGCTAAAAAATCACCACTCAAGCAAAAACAAATCCAACGTTTGAATACTTTGAAAAAGGTGGATAAAGCCTTAAATCGAGCAGGCGGACACTATCCTAAACCCATGCTTATCAGTCAAATTCAGTATTTGTACGGAATGCTCAGCCGTGCTGACCAATTGCCTGGTCGAGATGCTTATTTGCGTTTGGAAGTTTTGGTGGCGGAATATGAACGATTGAAGGTGTTGGTGGATTAGGTTGCTGTATCTGCCAGTGGGCAAGTCCTCCCACTTTTTTTTTTCATACTACTATACAAAATAAAAACACAATAAAAACACAATAGGCACATAGTTTTTGTTGTAGCAAAGAAAAATCATAGAACGCTGTTTTTCTAACAAAAAAAACTAGAAAACTAATCTTACTGATTGTTTTGAGCTAATGTTCAAAAAAACAGGAATGCAGATAGCACCTCTAATTTTTTATTTTGCGTAAGCAAAAGCATCA